>CAZDYN010000211.1:0-4675 GCA_964509635.1 uncultured Nitrosomonas sp.
ATTAATATCCACCAATGCTTGAGGTTTGAACTAAAGACCTGATTAATAAGGGATTAAGACTATTATAGCCATACATTTTAATAAATGCTTCTTTGTTTGAACTAAAGACCTGATTAATAAGGAATTAAGACGTCAGTTTTATGGTAATTGCCACATTTAATCCCGGCGGATTCCCGGCCTGTTAGCCGTATAGCTGGCGCTTCAAGCCGCAGCGATTGAGTATGGTGGCACTGATTTCCTCAATGGAAATGCGTGTCGTATCCAAATAAGGAATATGGCATAAGCGAAACAGCGATTCCTGCCACTGGATTTCCTGTTGACATTGCGCGAGCGAGGCGTATTGACTGTCCGGGCGGCGCTCCTGCCGGATGAAATGCAATTGCGCGGCACTGAGTGTCAAGCCAAACAATTTGCTGCGGACATTTTCCAATACGCCGGGTAATTGCATGACTGACATATCTTCCGGTGTCAGCGGGTAATTTGCCGCGGCAATCCCGTACTGCAATCCCAAATATAAGCAGGTCGGTGTCTTACCCGAACGCGAGACGCCGATCAGAATAATATCGGCCTCGGCAAAATTTCTTGGATTGACGCCATCATCATGCGCCAGTACATAATTGATCGCCGCAATCCGCTTGAAATACGATAAATGCTGTTGCAGACCATGAGAACGCCCGGCCATGCGTGCAAATGGCTGGTGCAGTTCTTCCTCGATGGAACGGATGAAGGTTTCAAAGAAATCAAATATCCGGCAGTTCGCTTGTTTGATGACCTCCAGAATTTCCGGTTTAAGCAACGTACTGAATACCAAAGGGCGATGATGATCGCGCTCGGCAGCTTGGTTGATTTGCACGGACACGGCTTCGGCTTTTTCAATATCGTCCAGAAACGGCACATTGACCGTTTCCCACTGGATGCCATCAAACTGGGTCAGCAAGCTGTGTCCAAGCGTTTCCGCCGTGATGCCGGTACGGTCGGATAAATAGAAAACGGTCCGTTTCTGCTGGATCATTTTTTATCCAAGTCTGCCAAATCAAGCCAGGTTTGCACGACCGAATCGGGGTTGAGCGATAAGCTGCTGATGCCCTGTTCAAATAACCACGCGGCGAAATCCGGATAATCCGATGGCCCTTGTCCGCAGATTCCGATATATTTTCCTTGTTTGCGGCACGCGTCAATAGCCATTTTCAGCAATTTCCTGACAGCCGGGTTACGTTCATCGAACAAGTGGGAAACCAGACTGGAGTCACGGTCGATGCCCAGTGTGAGCTGCGTCATATCATTGGAACCGATGGAAAAGCCATCGAAGTACTGTAGAAATTCTTCCGCGAGCACCGCATTGGAGGGTATTTCGCACATCATGATCAAGCGTAAACCGTTCTGTCCGCGGACCAGCCCTTGTGAAGCCAGCAGCGCGGTTACTTGTTCGGCTTCTTCCAGTGTGCGGCAAAATGGAATCATGATCTCGACATTGGTTAAACCCATGTCATCGCGTGCTTTACGCAAAGCTTTGCATTCCAGCTCAAAACAATCCCGGAAAGCAGCGGAAAGATAGCGCGATGTGCCGCGGAAACCAATCATGGGATTTTCTTCATCGGGTTCATAGCGATTGCCCGCGATCAAGTTTGCATATTCATTCGATTTGAAATCGGATGCGCGCACAATGACAGTATGCGGATAGAAAGCTGCGGCCAGCATTGCAATTCCTTCTGTCAGTTTATCCACATAGAAGCTGACAGGATTATCATAACCCGCGCTACGGTTACTGATTTCTTTTTGCAAATCAGATGGTAATTGATCGAACTCCAGGAGTGCTTTGGGATGGATACCGATCATGTTGTTGATAATAAATTCCAGCCGGGCCAATCCGACACCTTGATTAGGGATGCGGGAAAAGGAGAATGCATGGGACGGATTGCCGACATTCATCATGATTTTTACCGGCAAATCAGGCAGTTTTCCAGTATCCGCCGCAGTGTGTTCGAACGCCAGTAAACCGCCATACACATAACCGGTATCCCCTTCGGAGCAGGAAACGGTGACTGCCGTACCGGCTTTAATGCGCATCGTGGCATCGCCGCATCCGACTACGGCGGGGATGCCCAATTCCCTGGCGATAATGGCCGCATGACAAGTGCGTCCGCCGCGGTTGGTGACTATGGCGGAGGCGCGTTTCATGATGGGCTCCCAATCCGGGTCGGTCATGTCGGTAACCAGCACATCGCCGGGTTGAATTTCATGCATCTGTTCAACGCTCATGATCAAGCGGGCTGTTCCTTGGCCAATCTTTTGCCCGATCGCCCGGCCTTCGGCCAGCACCGTTCCTTTGTCACGTAATTTGAACCGTTCCAGAACCGCGCCGGTGCGGCTTTCGACAGTTTCAGGCCGGGCCTGCACGATATACAGTTGCCCATCCAAACCATCCAGCGCCCATTCGATATCCATCGGACGGCCATAATGCTGTTCGATAATCACAGCCTGACGCGCTAACGCCTCGACTTGCGCATCCGTCAGTGAGAAACGCATGCGCCGTCCGGCTTCGACATCGCGCGTAATCGTAAACGCAGCACTGGCATTTTCTTTATCGCCATAAATCATTTCAATGGCTTTAGTGCCTAAACGCCGGGACAGAATCGCCGGCCGGCCGGCGGCCAATCCACGTTTGTAAACATAGAATTCATCCGGATTGACGATGCCTTGCACAATGGTTTCACCCAAACCATACGCGGCAGTGATAAAAATTGCTTCGCGGAAACCGGATTCAGTATCCAGTGTAAATATCACACCGCTTGCACCCAGGTCGCTACGCACCATTTTCTGAATCCCGGCCGACAGATACACCTTATCGTGCGGGAAATGCTGATGGACGCGGTATGCAATGGCGCGGTCGTTATACAGCGAAGCGAATACCACTTTGATCGCTGCAAGGATCTGATCCAGTCCGCGAATATTCAGTAAAGTTTCCTGCTGACCTGCAAACGAAGCGTCCGCCAGATCTTCAGCGGTTGCCGATGAGCGCACTGCAAACGAAACTTCAACATGCGGGCTACCGCCCGCGGCAAGTTTTTCGTAAGCCTGCGATACCGCCTGCACAATGGTATCCGGCAGCGTGGCATCCAGCACCCAGCCGCGGATGGTCTTGCCTGCGGCGGTTAGTGCGTTGATATCGTCAACGTTCAGGCCATCCAGCAAATGATTGATGCGGTCCGCCAGTCCATTAACCGCTAAGAATTCACGATAAGCCTGCGTCGTTGTGGCAAAACCCGCGGGTACATTCACGCCCGCCTGCGAGAGGTGGCTGATCATTTCTCCCAGCGAGGCGTTTTTACCGCCCACCCGGCCGACATCATTCATCGTTAATTGATCAAACCAAGCGATATATTCAGTCATGGTGCGCATACTCCTGTTAATCAATAAGTGAACTCTTTCATTATAGCCTTGGAGATTGCCAGATTTCTTATGAAGATTATGATTTATGCTGCACAGGCAGGTGTGTTGCGGCGAGTATTTGTTTCGCCATGATTTTTATTGCGCTGATCCGATGACAACTGCTTGGAAGAGCAATACAAGCAGCAAGGGACTAAAAATAAAAAAACCACCGGGCAACCGGTGGTTATCAAGACGATTACTGAATATTCTGATGCGAGATTGTTATCTTATTGCGAGTGCGTCATTTTCCAGCTTGCTATTTATTTTGCTGCCTGAGCTATCCTGCGTGCTCAGCAGGTTTTTGTGAAGCTCGGCATTGTGCAGACTTTTAATGACCAGTTCTTCATATTCATGAATATTGGCGGTGGTATGTGACTGAAAATCCTGACCCTGGCGGCCATAATAATAAGGGTGCATTTCATACTGTTCGAGCAGAGCTTTGTTTTCCTGTAATCTTGATTCCACTGCCTTGGCTTCATTTTCATAGTAATCAGCCAATGCGGCATGATCGTCATCCGCTATACCGTCGACTGCAAATGCAGGCGAAGTCAGAAAGATCAATGCAAACAAAGAGAGCAGCGTTAAAGGTTTCAGTGTTTTCATGCTCAATACCCTCCGAAAATAAACAACCGAATGGATACAGCATAGTTAAGTCAATGCGTTGCGTATATTGGGGAAACCATTGTTTTTTACTAATGGTTTCCATTAGTAAAATTTTTTGTGCCAGGATGGAACGCATGGCAGAAACGATCGCTTAAACCAGATCATTGCTATCTTTTTTACGTTTCCGCGAACTTTTTTGAAGACTGACCGGTTGCCGTCCTGACCACATCAATGCGGCAATGCCGGCCAGAATCATGGGGATCGATAGCCACTGGCCCATGGTGATTCCTAAAGTTAACACACCCATGAAACCGTCTTCCGGCTCACGGAAAAATTCCGCGAATGAACGTAAAACACCATAACCGATCATGAACATACCGGTGACCGCGCCGGTTGCGCGCGGTTTGGCGGAATAAATCCAGATGAAGACGAAAAGCACCACGCCTTCGAGTGCAAATTGATAGAGCTGGGAAGGATGACGGGGGAGTTCGTCGACATACGGAAAAACCATGCCCCAGGAAACATCGGTGGGACGCCCCCATAATTCGGCGTTGATGAAATTACCGATACGGCCTGCTCCCAGTCCTGGCGGAATCAGCGGAGTGACAAAGTCAGTCACTGTCAGCCATGACAATTTGTATTT
>CAZDYN010000212.1:0-4634 GCA_964509635.1 uncultured Nitrosomonas sp.
CCATTTGATGCAAACTTTAATCATTCAGCACTTGCAATTCAAGACGGTATCTGACCCCGGCATTCCAATCCGGTAAAACATGGCTACGTCAGCCGAACAAGCGAATGGCCTTATTCGAGCATTCACCGGTATATCAAGACTGGCGTAATTGCGAATGGTTGGGACGGTGATATCGATCGCAGTGGTGAAGGCGGCTATGGTGAGCGGTGAAAGAATTGTTGGGGTTCGCTGGCTCATTAGCCAAGCACCCGTTCTAATATGGCTGCGATTGCCGTGACTACAACATTCGGGAGCCAAGTGGATTTCAGTTTACCCATAAATGTTTCGCTCTTTTCGTGAGACATAGTATTGTTCTTAAGATCCGCAATAATTGCTTCAAGAACGGATTGAATCTTTGTGAACTGCGCGTTAAGTTCTTGATTTGCCCGCTGCTCAACGATTTGAATTTGCATTTGTGACGGAGCGGATGCCGAGGCATAAACTCCCACGCCTGTACCATTTGCAATGCCTACAATACCCGCACCGCCAGGGCCGCCAATGCCCATCGCCCCGACTGTCGTAACATTCACGGAAAAATTAAACTGTGCCGGATTTTCTCGCATCGATTTCAGCATGATTTCAACAAGAAACGCGGCTTCATTATTGTTCATTTGTTACCACCTCAGTAGATTGTTGTTTTTGAGTTTTAACGTGCTAACTCAGGGGCGTTGGCAAGCGAAGCTTGCGCACGTCCCGCTGGAGCGTCAAGTTAGGTGGCTTTACGCGCATATGCCACCGACCGTTGAATAATAAAATTGCGAATTTCGGTAAGCTCATTGATGCCAAGGATTGCCCTTACTTCTTCCTTGACGTTCTCAACAGCGAGTTCTTCCTTGTGATCGGGATCAGTGTCTTTCAGCTTTCCTAAATTCATTAGATTCATAAACAGGGCGTATGAACGATCAATTGCTAGAGAGCGAGCTTCACGTTCATCCGCGTCGAGAGCGTTTACCAAATGTGTTTCAACTCCGATTTTGTTTAATGCGTCTTCAAATGGTTCGAGTTTTAGTGCAACAGCTTTTGGAATCCATGCCGCGTACTTGCGCTTTAGCGCGAAAAGCCGGTGGGCACATTCCGTTGCTTTTTCAGTTGGCCCTTCTCGGAAGAGGGTTCCCACGGTTTCATGTACCTCAGACATATAGGCTTCACAGAACTCAACGTGTTTATCAAAGGCAGCATTCGCCATGTGGGAGCTAGCGCCTAGACTAAATATTTGTTGATCGCTTTGTAGATACTTTTGTCTTTCAAAATTTGCTGAATCGCGTGCAAACTGCACAAGCGCACCAAACAAGGCGCCTACTCCAGGTGTGGCGATCATCCCTTTCACCCAATCTGAGGCGGGTATAAGCCAAGCAGTCGCGACGGCTAGACCGAAGACAGATAGAAGCCCAAAGTACAGTTGAATTGGCTTGGTCATGAGCACCTAACTAGAACTAGACGTCCGAAATGACGCAATAAAATACGTCAGTAATGAAATACAAACCAGAAAGTCGCATGCTATCCCCTTGTTTTTTTGAGATACTATATCAAGTTAGCTTTTAATATTACTAGCTTTGTTAGATCCACAAATAATCAAAAGCAGATCATCTTGTAGAAAACAATCTCCGGTTTTTAATTAATGATTTCCGCGCAGCAATCCTGCCACACTGATATCTTCATCAACGTCGGACCAATGAATGCCTTCGCCGTCACCAAGCAGTTCATAATTGGCTAGTTGCTTTTGGCTGGCTGTCGCAAGGCGTGGGAACCATGCCAAAGGAACCGTGATTGTTCTTCCATCTATTAGCGCGACAATCATATCGTCATCGGAAAATTGCACACTTTTAGCCAATGCGCATGTTTCAACTACCGATGTGTTCATTCCATGCCTCCCTAAACAGTTCTTGATTCTCTGCGACATACTTCGACAGTATTCTCAATTCATGTGATGAAAAATGCTTTGAGCTTGCCAGTGCAATCGGATTTAACCAAAATTTTGCAAGAAAATTATCTCGCTGTACATGAATATGCGGTGGTTCACCTTTTTCGTTGCTATAAAAAAAGAATCGGTAGGCACCTGATCTGAGTATCGTAGGCATTTTCCACCATTAATTTTGTAGCTACCGCTGCATAGTATATAGAGCGCAATGCGCTTTACCGCCATCCATCACCCCAGTCCCGGCCAATAATGGCTATCCGGCAGCGGCCGCTTGCCGAATATCGCCTGGCCGACGCGCACCACGGTTGCGCCCTCTTCGATCGCCAGCTCATAGTCTCCCGACATGCCCATCGAGAGCTCGTCGAATGACAAACCGGCGGGCGCTTCCTGGCGCAGCATGGCTTGGATTTCGCGCATTCTGACGAAGCATTCGCGCACGCGGTCGTGGTCGGATGAGAAGATGGCCAGTGTCATCAGGCCCTTGATGCGCAGCGATGAGAATTGCGGCAGGTGCTGCACGAAATCGCGCACGTCCTCGGGCGGCAGGCCGAATTTGCTGGCTTCTCCT
The DNA here is from genome assembly GCA_964509635.1 of uncultured Nitrosomonas sp. Taxonomy (GTDB): domain Bacteria; phylum Pseudomonadota; class Gammaproteobacteria; order Burkholderiales; family Nitrosomonadaceae; genus Nitrosomonas. Next base: position 2,526 of record CAZDYN010000212.1, read on the forward strand.
GAGCTGTTGACCTGCACGAACACGTCGATGGCGCGGCCTTCGTTTTGCAGGCGCTTGTCGAGCTCTTCGGCGACTTTGAGGCTGTCGAGGGCCTGGAATTCGTTGGCGAAGCGCGCCAGGTATTTGGCCTTGTTGGTTTGCAGGTGGCCGATGATCGACCATTTGATGTCGAGGTCTTTCAGCGCTTCGGATTTCTCGCGCGCTTCCTGGATCTTGTTCTCCCCCATCTCTAAGCAGCCCGCGGCATAGGCGATGCGCAGTCTTTCCGCAGGGACGGTTTTGGTGACCGGCAGCAGCCGCACGCTGGCGGGATCACGGCCCGCTTTCTTGCAGGCATCGATAATGCGTTGCTTGACGGTGGCGAGGTTGTTTTTGATGTCGTTGAATTGCTGCTGTTGTTCTTCGTTGAGTTCCACGTTGGTCTCCCGGTCGATTGCGCGTATGTTTTTTAGCGAAGCGCTCTAATTAAATTGCATTTGTCATTCCGGACAGGGTGAGGAATCCTGGGCGGTCAATGCCATAGATTTCTCGCTGCGCTCGAAATGACAGTTACTCAAAAACTCTCATGTTTTTTGGTTGCTTGATGAAATACCATTTTCCAATGTTTCCCCTGGCGTTGCCAAAGCGAGGTTCTGATCGAGCCGGGTGTACTGGCGCCCGATTGACCCGGTTTTTGCACTGAATAGATTGCCAGCGCCAGGTCATCGGTTAACGCCTTGACGCGAAAATCCCTGAATGCCCAGCATATATGCGGATCTTTTTGTTTCAGCCAGCCGATCACGTCGTCCCGGGTATGCAGTTGTCCGCAATTGTCGATTTCCTCGAAATTCTCCGCCAGCAATTCGCCGATCAATCCGGGATGCGCCGTCAGATCGCTTTGCAGTAACTTTAGCTCCAATTGCCGAATTTCGCCGGTGATGGCACTTAATTCCATACCGGTTAGAATTATTTAACCCGCATACCCGGCTGCGCGCCGGAATCCGGCGACAGAATGAACAATTCGCCCGGATTGCCGCCGCCCGCAGCCAGCACCATGCCTTCCGACAGGCCGAATTTCATTTGCCGCGGCGCGAGATTGGCAACCATCACCGTCAGGCGCCCTTTCAGTTGTTCCGGGTCGTATGCGGATTTGATGCCGGCGAACACCGTGCGTTGCTCGCTGCCGATATCGAGCGTCAGTTTCAGTAATTTTTCCGCGCCGGGCACATGCTCGGCGTTGACGATTCTGGCGATGCGCAAGTCAATTTTGCTGAAGTCGTCGATGGAGATGGTTTCGGCAACCGGCGCAATCGGCACGACTGCATGCTGCTGTTTTTCCGCATGCCGCGCCGGTGATTGCGGCGGCGGCGAAGCCAGGCTTTGCGTATTGGCCGCGGTCAGCGCATCGATTTGCCTGGCGTCGATGCGCGTCATCAAATGCTGATAGACGTTGATGGTATGTCCCTCGGGCAGCAGCAAACCGGAAACCGGCTGGCCGTCATCCAGTTGCGGCCAGGTGAGCGGCGCGCAGTTGAGGAACGCCTCAATCTGTTGCACGGTGCCGGGCAGAATCGGCTTCAAATAGCGCGACAGCAGATAAAACAACTGGATGCCGAGACTGCAAGTGCGCTGCAAATCGTCGCTGCGATCCGGATTCCTGGCGATTTCCCACGGTGCCAGGGTATGGATCATTTCGTTGGCTTCGTCGGCGAATTTCATGATCTGGCGGATTGCGGTGGAAAATTCACGCGCCTCAAACGCTTGTTCGATAGCGGTTGGCCGCCACGATGAAAAATGTTCGTTCACCATCGCTTGCAGCGCTTGATATTGCTCGCCGGAAACCAGTCTGCCGTCGAAGCGCTTGGCGATGAAACCGGCGCAGCGGCTGGCGATATTGATGAATTTGCCGACCAGATCGGAATTGACGCGCGCGACGAAATCGTCCAGGTTCAGATCGATGTCTTCCAGCGTGCTATTCAGTTTGGCAGCGTAGTAATAACGCAGCCATTCGGGATTCAGGCCTTGTTTCAGGTAGCTTTCGGCGGTGATGAAGGTGCCGCGCGATTTGCTCATTTTCTCGCCGTTCACGGTCAGGAAGCCGTGCGCGAAAATCTTGGTCGGCGTGCGGTA
>CAZDYN010000213.1:0-4576 GCA_964509635.1 uncultured Nitrosomonas sp.
TTTTAAGTGCGAAATGGCTAAGCCAGTTTTAAATTCTGAGTTTGATGGAAAATCATCATAAAGCACTATTTCTAATAGATTAAATTTTTTGAAGTAAAACATGGCCAATTGCAAATCACCGATAGTGTAGTATACGTTGCCTAGTTTTTGGTATGAAATAGCCAATCTATTCTTGAATTTAATGTCTTGTGGATAGTCATTGTGCAGTTCTTGAGCTAACCTGTTTTGCTCCTCAAAAGAAGCCATAGCGGAGCTTAAATCACCTAAAACGGTATATGTATCGCCAAGTCTCTCAAACGAAATGGCAAGCTCAGATTTTAAATTCGGATCGCTGGGAGTCTCTGCAAGAAGAATTTTGCAAAACTGCTGGTAGGTGTTAAAAAAATATTGGCTCTTTTCCAGGTTACCGGCAATGGAGTAATAGCTACCAGTTCGATCGCTTAGAATTGCCAAATCATAATCCAATTGATGCTGAAATGTTGATAGCATCGATTCGGCATAACGGGCATACAGCAACGCGTCAGTATAAGATGCACCGATGATATGTTTACCTTCATAGTCCAATTTTTCTATCAGAGCATCCACCAGTGGAGTGCAATCCTTTCGCAGATCGGCGTTTTTCTGTTGCGTCACTTCCTGGACTATCGGGTTGCATTTGAACGAGGTGGTGGCTTTGTTGTATTCAATCCAGCCCTTTTGGTTCAGGGAAAGCAAGTGATCGCCCAGGCTGGGGGTATTGGGCAGCAGTGTTTCGAGTAATGAAAACGCGATGTTTTCTACAGGCAGTACGGCGAAAACCGAAAGCAAGGCAATTTCATCACTAGATAATCCGCTTAAATCATACATGGCGGAAATAATAGCTTCCGGCTTTTCATGGCGCATAGCGCCCTGGCTTTGATAGTCGGTACTGACAGTCTGCCAACGGTTGAGTTGAAGCAAACCCTGACTTTGCAAATCTGTGAGCAGATTTGCCAGACTATATCGCTGCCGCAGGCGGTTTTGCACTTCCAGATTTTTCGCTAGTAACTCGAGTACGAGTGTATTGCCGCCGACCGCTTTGCGGATCTGTAAAAACAACGATTTTTCGCTATCGCTAAGGCTGCGATAGTTGTATTCAAACAGTTTAAGCGATTTATCTTCGGGCAGTTGGTTCACTAAATAGGTTTTGGCACGCTCAAAATGCGTAATTCGCGTCGTGAGCAATAGATGAAAATTACTGCAACATCGCAGCCGCTGGTAATTGGCTTCCAGATCAGGCAATTCATTGGCATTGTCGATGACCAGCAGGGAAGGTTTTTCAAGATTCATCATCGCCATAAGTATAAGTTCAATGCGCTTCTCAGTATTCATCCGTTCATCAAACTGCAAATTAAGTGGAACGGCGAGTAGCAGCAGGGCATTGGCGATGTTTTTTTCGCTCAGAATCCACGCTACGTGGGCATACTCGAGCTGGTATTTATGTAAATAGTGGGCAGCCAGGGTCGTTTTGCCAATGCCGCCTTCACCGTTGACGAGTAGCAACAGGCTATTATCCGGAGCGAACAGTTGATCATGGATATGCTCTAGATCGTCTTCACGTCCGCGGAAAGTTTCGGTGCGAAAAGGGGGCGGGGTGAGTATGTGAGGGATTTTTTGATCGGCAAAATTGAAAACGGGGTTATACAGCGTCGAATCGATAAATTGATTTTTGATGGTATCCGGCATGATCAATTGAAAGTCGGTTTCTCGAATGTGCCGCCGATAAACTGGTTTTTGATGCTGGCGCTTTGGTTATCAATGATCAATTTCTCACCAACACCATGACGCTTGAATTCATTAAACCCATCTGTTTCCAGCCTATCCAATTCCTCGTTAAATTGTCCCCACAGATCGTTTTCATCGCTGAAAGGGCTATAAAAATGTTTCAACTCATTCAGTTTCTGGTGGAATTCAGCGAGGCTCGTATCCGTAATCACGCCATCCGGCGTTTTGAAATACGTAAAAATGAATGGCTTCCGTGTAGACTGAAATTGTCCGAAAGCGGTAGCAAATTCCTCTGCGGTGTACATGCCGACTTTGGTATGCGCCAGCAGCACAAATAAGTCAGCAGCTTGAACAAATTTGTTATATTCGCTTTGCGAACCATCGACTGACATGCGCGCGGATAAATCTTCCCAAATGTCGAGATGCAAAAAAATTTCCCGGTCTATCCAGTCCTTGCATCTGCGATAGATTTTCCGCTCAAAATGCTCCCGCTCAGATCGCAGCTCATTTGAAGAAGCCAGAAAGATTTTGATTTTTTTCATTGGGGTTATTTCTCCAATTCTTTGGGTAAATCAGAATGCAAATATCGCATAAACTTGTGGTTGCTCGATTATAGCCAGCTTAGCTTTGCTAAAATACAATCTATGGAAAAAATTCGTTTATCCAAACTCATGTCGGAACAAGGTATCTGCTCGCGCCGGGAGGCGGACCGCTATATCGAGCTGGGCTGGGTGTTTGTCGATGGCGTGCAGATTTCCGAACTGGGCACCAAAATTTATCCCGCGCAGAAAATCAAACTGAACCGGGCGGCACAAGCGCAGCAAACCAATCTAGTGACGGTCTTGCTCAACAAACCCATCGGTTATGTATCCGGGCAGCCGGAACCGGGTTACCAGCCCGCCATTGTGCTGATCAAACCGGAAAACCAGTTTATTCCGAAGCAGCCGGGCAAGCGCTTTCAGCCCGCGCATTTAAGAAATCTGGCACCGGCCGGTCGGCTGGATATCGATTCGCAGGGTTTGCTGGTGCTGACGCAGGATGGGCGCATTGCGAAACAACTGATCGGCGCGGATTCCAAAATTGAAAAGGAATATCTGGTGCGGGTCGAAGGTGCTTTGCCATCGGCCAAATTGGCATTATTGAATCACGGTTTGAGTCTGGACGGCCAGGCTTTGAAGCCGGCGCAAGTAAGCTGGCAAAACCAGGATCAACTGCGATTCATCCTGCAGGAAGGTAAAAAGCGCCAGATCCGCCGCATGTGCGAGCTGGTCAATCTGAGAGTGACCGGCTTGAAGCGCGTGCGTATCGGCAAAGTGAAGCTGGGCAATTTGCCCGAAGGGCAGTGGCGCTATCTGGAGGATGGCGAGAAGTTTTGACGGTGTTTTGTGGAAACAGATGAGGTTGTTGCATGCATCAGCGTGTGCGCGTTGTGCTCAAAATTCCCGCGCATAGACTCCTATACTATTACGAAGGCGAAGTGGATACCGTGGCCGCCGAAACAACGGATAGCCGCATTATTCACTTTCCGGCCAATATCCTGCGCGCCGTCGTGCAAAGTCATGGCGTGTATGGCACGTTTGAATTGGCATTCGATGAGCATCATAAATTTGTATCGATCAAGCGTGTTGGCGATTAACCTTAGCCCGCGCGGCTCCGGCTTTCATTGCTTGGTTACGTGCGTTACACTCTCCATTTATCATTAAACTTTTTCCTATCAAACAAAGATTAAACCCATGGCCCAATATGTAATGTCGATGCTCCGCGTGAGCAAAATAGTTCCTCCCAAGCGTCAAATTATCAAAGATATTTCGCTCAGCTTTTTTCCCGGCGCCAAGATCGGCTTGCTGGGATTGAACGGTTCCGGTAAATCCACCGTGCTGCGCATCATGGCGGGTGCGGATAATGAATTTGACGGTGAAGTGCAGCGCTTGCCCAATATCCGCATCGGTTATCTGCCGCAGGAGCCGCAACTGAATCCCGAACGCACCGTGCGCGAGGAGGTGGAAGAAGCCATGGGCGAGGTGATGCAGGCGCAGAAAAAACTCGACGAAGTGTATGCTGCTTATGCCGAAGAAGGCGCCGACTTTGATGCGCTGGCGACCGAGCAGGCGCGTCTGGAAGCCATTCTGGCAACCGCTGGCAGCGATACTTCACACCAGATGGAAATTGCCGCCGATGCGCTGCGGCTGCCGCCCTGGGATGCGGTGATCAAGCACCTTTCCGGCGGGGAAAAGCGCCGCGTGGCGTTATGCAAGCTGCTGCTGGAAAAACCCGACATGTTGCTGCTGGACGAGCCGACCAACCATCTGGATGCCGAATCGGTGGAATGGCTGGAGCAATTCCTGGTGCGCTTTCCCGGCACGGTCGTGGCCGTGACCCACGACCGCTACTTCCTCGACAACGCCGCGGAATGGATACTGGAGCTCGACCGTGGTCATGGCATTCCGTGGAAGGGCAATTATTCCAGCTGGCTGGAGCAGAAAGAAGCCCGCTTGGAGCAGGAAAACAAGCAGATCGATGCGCACATGAAGGCGATGAAACAGGAGCTGGAATGGGTGCGGCAAAATCCGAAAGGCCGCCAGGCCAAATCCAAGGCGCGGCTTGCCCGCTTTGAAGAACTCAATTCGCAGGAATACCAGAAACGCAACGAAACCCAGGAGATTTTCATACCCGCCGGCGAGCGCCTGGGTAACGAAGTGATCGAATTTGACAATGTATCCAAAGCCTACGGCGACCGGCTGCTGATCGACAATCTCAGTTTCAAGGTGCCGCCGGGCGCCATTGTCGGGATTATCGGCCCGAACGGAGCGGGTAAATCCACCCTGTTCAAACT
>CAZDYN010000214.1:0-4568 GCA_964509635.1 uncultured Nitrosomonas sp.
GAAGCGACACAGTGGGGTTTGGCTTCGGTCATGAAATCCTCAATAGCAGTTCAAGCGAGTTGCTCCTTCCAAACAACCTAACGGACTTGCCCGCCGTCCCATCGACGGTGGGTCTGCTGCTTCAATACAGCTTCACTTGCTGCATCTGACGAATCGATTCCTCATCGTGCAGGTGGTAATAGCGGTGAACCATGCGGCTATTGCGATGACCCAACCAGGTCATAAGCACGCGTTCCTTAACGCCGAGATTCGCACAATTCGAGCAAAAGTAATGCCGAAAACTGTGCAACCGGCCGTCTACAAAGCCATATTCCCCCGGCTGGGACGGGAATTGCGAGGCGAGCGGTGTCAGGACATCCCGAATAAGTATCCGACGCACGGTATCCGCTTTAATCTTTCCGTCCAACGGTCCATGGAACACAAGTCCGTCCGAGTTCCGCTGCATTTCGGTAAGCACTGTTTTTAGCGTATCTTGTATCGGAAACGTGCGGCTGTGTCCTGATTTGGTTGTGCGTTTTTCTCGACCACTACGGTTCTTTTTGGAAGTCTCGTCGGTAAGTGAAATCAAGCCTTTCTCCAGATTGATATCCGACCATCGAAGTGATGCGAGTTCTGAAATTCGCAAGCCAGTTCCTGCCAATCCGATAATCACTCCGCGGAGCCAACCCCGTTCCTCTGTTTCGCAATGCTGAATGATCGCCTGAACCTCTTCAGGGCGCCAGCAGTATGTATCAGTTCCGCTTGGCTTAAGCAGGGGGTAAGTGAATGCGACCGTCGCCGGTAGGTGATCGTTGCCGATCAGAAACTTGAGTACCTGCTTAAGAGTGGTCAACTCCAAATACTCGGTTGCGTATTCGTAAGACTCGCCATCCAGCCAAGCTGCGTAGTCATCCATCAGTTGGCGATTCAATTCATTCCAAGTTCGACGTCCTCGCGATTCAGCGAATCGAATGAATTTATCGAAGACAGGGCGGTATCGTTTGGCAGTCGCTGCGCGGGGCCCACCGGCAACTCGAGGTCGACCTATATAACTCTCATAAAGCTTTCGGCCGTCTGCCCATGTCAAGATTTGTTCGTGATCGGTTTTCAACAATTTGGAATCGGCCAAACCACGGCGGACTGCCATTGTGAGGTCGAGTTGCTCGATCGCGCGGAGCGCTTCGGACTTGTCCCTCGTCCCTAGTGAATGACGGCCGAGGGATATTTGATTTGCTCGTCCGTCGGCAAAGTAAACTCCATTGCGCTGGCCCAAGAGCCAACGAAAATAGCGACATTTTACTTCTTCTTTCTTGGCTGGTTTCGGCATCGTTGGATGAGATCCTTTCTTCAGTTTTGGACGGGCAATTACTATCATTGAGGCCGCTTCCAGCGTGGCAGCGGACCTGAGAGTCGCGCGGGGGCAATCGATGGTGGGGTGATAATGATCGTGCTGCTGAGAGATTTTTCCGGAACCGCTGCCGTGTGCGGAGTCAGCAGGTTCGAGGCGAGCACAAGAACGCGGGTGCCAGGACCGCCTGGCTGCCAGGCCGTTAGGGTGCCGTCCTCAATGCGCCGCCTAATCGTGCTTACGGACAGTGAAGTAAGCGACGCGAATTCTCTGACCGTATAGTCATGTCTTTGTTCAGACAAATGTTGAGCAGGCACGGCAATTTCCAGGAAAAAACGTCGGCTTACATTGACAAGCCCAACAGGGCGCCGGATCCTCAGGAGAGCCATAAAGCGGATGCGTCGGGGTCTTAACCGACAGTTTCCCCAATTTCATGGCGACCTAAGGAACCCCAGCATCGGACCTTCTTCGGTGCTCAGCGAGGGGAAGAAATGGCCCAGTTGTTTCCCTTGACAATGCACGAAAGTTTGCTCTAGGTGTTCTTCTCGTGAAATTTGCTTGCCGAGAACACTTGAGCTGCTTAATGGCTGTCAAATGCGAAGTGGGAAATCGCCAACGTGGCCGAAAAACATCAATGGGACAGCGAATGACCTTAGATCCCGACTTGCCCCCGTCAGCCCCGAAGGCAGACTGGAATAGCTTCAGAATTCGCCATGCGAATCATGAATTTATCGCAATTGATCCGTTGTTAAGAATTGATAGAGCATTACTTGAGCGATTGAAGTCGGCGATGCCCACAGTCGTTACCGAGATCGATGAGCTATTCGAGGCTGATTTGCGGGAGACTACCCAGTTCGGATTTGTTTTCCGGAAAGGCTTGCCTGAAATGTCTCCGACGTTTTGGAAGCGGCATGACGACACTTCGCGACAGATCTCCGATATGTTGGCTGAAGAGTTGCTCCGCGAGGGGCATTCCGAGGCCACAATTACAGAACATTTTTTAGCGGAGTCGAAGCGCAATGATGCGGTGAAGCAGATCCAAGATGCGTATTGTGGTTGGTTGCTGTTCAATGCGGAGTATCAGTCCGAACTCGCAGAACTCAAAAAGCAATCATCAATACTTGACGGGTTAGGAGGATTTCCTTCTTTGATCGAGTTACCGCCGCTCGGAATTCCGAGTTCGATGCGCGATCAGACGCCATCCATTGAGCGTGTCCAGTTGATTCCGCGCAGCGTTGAACAAGAGACTTTGATCAGTCACGTTAAGAAGTTGGCAGGTGATACTGGCCAGAACTTTCTCGTGGCACTCAGAAACCTCTACGAAAAATGGGAACTTGCGAAGCTCGTACACTGGGACATTCCAATCCCTCAGAGCCCAGCCTACCGCATGCCTGTTATCAACTCCGAGCCAGAGCTGCACACCAAAGGGGTAACCTTTTCGTTTCCTTGGTTTCTTCTACGCAGTCAGCGACTAACATTATCTGAAATAATTTCGGAGGAAATAGATCTCGCAGCGCCGTCTCATCTCACAGACTGGTTGAAGCTATTGCATTCGAAAAAGGGGCATCCGGCACCGAAAACATACGAGCGACTCGCAGAGCTTCATCGGCTGTTCTATCTTACGCTTTTCCCGCGTTATGGTGCCAGAGATGGGTTTAGGACATCTAAGGTAGAGCAGGTCCTTGCCGAACACTTCAAAACGACAGCCGAAACGATTCGCAAAGATCTTCAAAGACTCGGGCGAATGGTGAACAAAGCGAAGACGACACCCCCTGATAGAGGCCTCCCGCTATGAAACGATTTCTCCATGGCACCATCCTTGCGGCAAGTTGACCGGAGCGGACGATCCCAGCTGACAATCAGATTTGGAACTCTCGATCTCGCCCCCAAGGAACATTCATGTTAGCGGTTTGAGCCCATTGGGTTTATCTGGCGTCCGTAAAGGCCTGTTCTCGATAGAATTCGGGTGGGAGCGATTCGTGGGCGGATATCCCAAATCTCGTTTCAGGAACCGACTGTGTTTTCGACAGCTCGCTTGAATCGGGGGAAAGTGGTTATGGATACTTAAAGAGACCTCATTGAGCGCCAGAATTGGAAACCAACGCGGCCGGAACTTCAGCTGCGACTATCGCCAATGCTAACTCGATCCTATACAAGTTTTATGACGCAAAAAAAGCTGAAATTTAGCGTTCTGGGAATGACAGCTTAATCGTAGGATGCCGCAGCGAAAAAATCTCAAAAGCTCCAGCCACAACTCCGAATACTGACGTCAACGCTCACAAGTATTGGACTAAACCGCTTCGCGGTGGGGCTTGCGTCGTCAGGGTGGGAATCAAGCGGGGAGACGAGCCGCCGCGGTGAGCGTGTGACGCGTCCTGTCGGGACGCTTTCTCGGGAAAAGATCGGGATTTCTGCCGGTATCTGGATCACGATGACGAAATGTGCCCGTCTCGTTTCCTCAACCAGGAGAAGTACCGATGACTCCCTTGCGCCAGCGAATGATTGAGACGCTCGAACTGCGTGGCGTCTCGCCGAAGACGCTGAATTTGTATGTGGATTGTGTCGCGCGCTTCGCCCAGTACTTCGGGAAGAGCCCTGAGCAGATCGGCACGGAAGAGGTGCGAACCTATCTCTTGTATCTGGTCCGCGAGCGGAAGGTCGCCTGGTCGACCTATAAACAGGCGCTGCGGTTTATGTACCACTGGGTGTTGGAACGCGGGGAGGTCGTTCAAGACATCCGAGCACCCCGGCCCGAGCGTCGCTTGCCAGTCGTGCTCAGCTTCGAGGAAGTCCACCGCTTCTTTGTGGCCATCCCGTCGTTTAAGCACCGCACCTTGTTGATGCGCGCCTATGCGGCCGGTTTACGTCTGTCCGAGACCGCCCAAGTGCGTATCGCCGACATTGATAGCGAACGGATGGTGATCCGCGTCGTGCAGGGCAAACGAAAGAAGGATCGCTACATGATCCTGTCGCCGCTAATGCTACAGATGCTCCGCCATTACTGGTGGGCCGCTCGGCCCACGGATTATTTGTTTCCCGGTCCTGGCCAGAGCGGAGTCGTCCGTTCCAGTACTGTGCAGCGGGCTTGTATTGAAGCCCGGCAGGTCGCGGGGTTGGCGAAAGAGGTCACGCCGCATACCTTGCGGCACAGTTTCGCCACGCACTTGCTGGAAGCAGGGACTGATCTGCGAGTGATCCAGCAACTGCTGGGGCACTCCAGCCCGCGGACCACCGCGCTCTA
>CAZDYN010000215.1:0-1939 GCA_964509635.1 uncultured Nitrosomonas sp.
TGCGCTTTTTCGCCTGTTTTTGCCTTGTATCGGCTGCCTCGAAAACGTTTTTCAATGGCCTGCTAGGAGTCCCGCCGGACTTAAGTGATCGCAGGCGAGCCTTTGCCTTAAGTCCGGCAGACTCCCAGGCCCGGATCCGGCGATCGGGATCAATAGGGGAAAAATTCATAAACAACTCATTAAGGAGTTCAATCATGAGAATAGATCATATCTTTGTTGTCATGGCTGTGTGTGCTTGTTTTGTTTTATTCGGTATTTTCTACTGTATTGCAGTGTACCGGTTGAGTATGGATTGGGAGCGTGTTTCAGACATCCTGCTTGGATTTTATCTCTATCTGAGCTATCTGATGCTGAATCTTCTTTATGGCAACCGCAAAAAAAAGAACGGTTTTTTCGCATCGGCTAAAACATAAGGAATAAGAGGAATTCTGCAAGATCCCTGACTGCCAATGTCATCCACACTCCCCTCTGTTCCGGTGTGGATAAACCGCTTAACCCAAGCATTTTCGTGCCAGAAAGTGTCACAACGATCCAGGAGGTCGTGGGCGTGTTGAATTGGGTTCTATGTTTGTTGTTGTGGCTCATACCTCTGAGTGCTGTACCTCCCAGCCTATCCGTTGCGGGTAGTTGTTGGGAGGATTCTTGCGAATCGATGAATTCGTCATAATTCTGCAATATGAACCGGTTAATATTTCTGTCTGACTGCTTTTCTATGTGTTTCATTAGGAGAATTTTAGATGAATTTGCGACCCGGTTTTGCCCTGATTGCTTCCGTGGCGGCGCTGCTGTTCGCCCCCGTGACATTTGCCGCCGATATCACAGGCGCTGGCGCAACTTTTCCTTATCCGGTTTACGCCAAATGGGCGGATGCGTATAAAAAACAAACCGGCGTTCGTATGAATTACCAATCCATTGGTTCCGGCGGCGGAATTAAGCAAATCAAAGCCGGGACAGTTGATTTCGGAGCATCGGATAAACCCCTGACACCTGAAGAGCTGGAAAAAAGCGGATTGATTCAGTTCCCGACTGTATTGGGCGGTGTCGTGCCTGTTATTAATCTGGAGGGTATCCAGGAAGGACAGATCAGATTAACCGGAACAGTTCTGGCTGATATTTTCCTCGGCAAAATCAAACGTTGGAATGATCCGGCTATTGCGGATTTGAACGATGGCATCAATTTGCCTGCCAGTAACATCGCGGTGGTTCACCGTGCCGATGGTTCCGGCACAACATTCCTGTTTACCGATTATTTAAGTAAAGTCAATCCGGAATGGAAAGCGAAAGTTGGCGCGGATGCCTCGGTGGCCTGGCCGGTTGGAACCGGCGGAAAAGGTAATGAAGGTGTGGCTAATTTCGTCAGGCAGATTAAAAACTCGATTGGTTACGTCGAAGCCGCTTACGTCAAGCAAAGCAGGATGAATTATGTGCGCTTGCAGAATCCTGATGGCGCCTACGTCATGCCTGTAGAAGAAAATTTCAGGGCTGCAGCTGCCAATACGGAATGGGTCAAAGCTCCCAGTTTTTATGAAATTCTGACTAACAAACCTGGCCAAAACAGTTGGCCGATTACCGGCGCTACCTTTATCCTCATGCATAAATCTCAAGTGAATCCTGCTAAGGCTTTAGCGGTTCTGAAATTCTTTCAATGGGCGTATGCCAACGGCGATGAAATGGCACTGGAGCTGGATTACATTCCGCTGCCGGACAATGTGGTGAAATTGATCGAAGAGTCCTGGGAGAGCAATATCAAGGGCAAGGATGGTCTGGCGGTTTACCCGGCCCGGCGTTAGAAAAAAGTCATCATGCGTGGAATTGCAAGGCACTCCGTCAGTAAGCGCCGTTCGCGGTAATTGTAAGCAGTTAATCAGATGCGTTTTATTTAATATCATGTCAAAAGTGCATTCTTCCGGGAAACTGAAAAGGCAACAGTTGTTTGATC
>CAZDYN010000215.1:1949-4514 GCA_964509635.1 uncultured Nitrosomonas sp.
TTCTTTTTCTTCTTTTTTCTCTCTATTTTCTCTTTTAAAATCTATTCTCTTTTCTTTTTTCTCTCTTTTCTTTGTCTCTTAATCTTTTTCTTTCATTCATGATGATAAAGTCATGTCAAAAGTGCATTCTTCCGGGAAACTGAAAAGGCAACAGTTGTTTGATCTGATTTTCCGTAAAACGACATGGTTTTTTACATTGATTGTTTTTGCCTTGCTGATAACCCTTATCGGTTCATTGATCAGCGGCAGCATGCCGGCCGTCAAGGCTTTCGGGGCGGGTTTTCTGTTCAGCGCGGATTGGAACCCTGTCACTGAGAAATTCGGGGCCTTGGTGCCTATCTTCGGCACATTGATGACCGCGCTCATTGCGCTGTCTATCGGTATTCCGGTGAGCTTCGGCATTGCGCTGTTCCTCACGGAATTATCTCCGCCGTGGCTGCGCCGCCCGCTCGGGACGGCAATTGAACTGCTGGCCGGTATTCCCAGTATCATCTACGGCATGTGGGGCTTGTTCGTGTTCGCTCCATTTTTTGCTCAATCGGTGCAGCCGTGGCTACAACATATGTTTGGGCACATACCCGGTATTGGCTTGCTATTCGAAGGCCCTTTCATGGGTATCGGCATGCTGACTGCCGGCATCATTCTGGCGATTATGGTGATTCCCTTTATTTCCGCTGTCATGCGCGATGTCTTTGAAATTGTGCCTGCGGTACTGAAGGAATCAGCCTATGCACTCGGCGCCACCACCTGGGAAGTGATCCGGAATGTGGTGCTTCCCTATACCAAGACCGGCGTCATTGGCGGCATCATGCTCGGCTTTGGCCGTGCATTGGGCGAAACCATGGCGGTTACCTTTGTGATCGGCAATGCGCACCAGTTGCATGCTTCACTTTTTATGCCTGGAAATAGTATCGCTTCGGCATTGGCTAATGAATTTACCGAAGCCGATGGCGAACTTTATACCGCAGCATTGATTGAGCTTGGCCTGATTTTATTCCTGATCACTTTCGTCGTGCTGGCTTGTTCCAAGTTGCTGCTGGTGCAGCTAAAGAAGCGCGAAGGCAGCACTCATTAGAGGCGTGGCATGATTTCAATTTATACCCGGCGGCGCATCATCAATGCCCTGAACCTTGGTTTTTCCTTTATGGCCATGCTATTCGGTTTGTTTTGGCTATCCTGGATTTTGCTGACTTTGTTCGAAAAAGGACTGGGCGGCATCAGTGTGGCCGTATTCACGCAGATGACGCCGGCTCCGGGGGAAGCGGGCGGCTTACTCAATGCCATTGCCGGCAGTTTTGTAATGGTGACGCTTGCAACCTTGATCGGAACGCCAATCGGCATCATGGCCGGGACTTATCTGGCGGAATTCGGGCAGCGCGGCTGGCTTGCCCCGGCTACCCGTTTTGTTAACGATATTCTGTTATCCGCCCCGTCTATCGTGATCGGCCTTTTCATCTATACCGTCTATGTCGCTAAAGTAGGATATTTCTCGGGTTGGGCAGGGGTGCTGGCACTGGCGCTGATTGTCATCCCCGTTGTCGTGCGCACTACCGAAGACATGCTGCGCTTGATTCCGGACAGCTTGCGTGAAGCCGCCGCGGCTTTGGGAGCGCCGCAATGGAGAGTGGTTACGCTGGTAACCTGGCGTGCCTCGAAGGTCGGGATATTAACGGGCGTATTGCTGGCGATTGCGCGTATCAGCGGAGAGACCGCTCCGCTGCTTTTTACCGCGCTTAACAATCAATTCTGGAATACGAACATGAATCAACCCATGGCCAATTTGCCCGCCGTGATTTTCCAGTTTGCCATGAGTCCGTTCGAATCCTGGCAGGAATTGGCCTGGACCGGCGCGCTACTCATCACACTCAGCGTTCTGGGACTGAACATCATTGCGCGTTTTGTCCTGCGCAAGAACACATTTAACAGTTAATGAACGAGATGAAAATAAACGATATTCCGGCGGCTGCGGCTAAGGTTGCCATCAATGATTTGAATTTTTACTACGACCGGTATCATGCCTTGAAATCGATCAACATGAATATACTGGAAAAAAAGATTACCGCCTTCATCGGTCCTTCCGGTTGCGGAAAATCCACGTTGTTGCGCACACTTAACCGCATGTACCAGCTTTACCCCAGCCAGGAAGCCAGCGGGGAAATCCTGATCGATGGCGCCAATATTCTTGATGGCAAGCAGGATCTAAATATTTTGCGCGCCAGGATGGGTATGGTGTTTCAAAAACCGACACCTTTTCCGATGTCCATTTTCGATAACGTGGCCTTCGGTGTGAAACTGTATGAGACATTAAACCGCTGTGATTTGGCCGAGCGGGTGGAGTGGGCGTTGCAGAAAGCCGCCCTTTGGGAGGAAGTCAAGGACAAACTGAATCAGAGCGGTACCAGTCTCTCCGGCGGTCAGCAGCAGCGCCTGTGTATCGCCCGTACGATCGCAGTGAAACCGGAAGTGGTGCTGCTGGATGAACCGACCTCGGCGTTGGATCCGATTTCCACCGCGCGCATTGAAGATTTGATCTTCAAACTCAAGCAGGATTACACGATTGTGATT
>CAZDYN010000216.1:0-4488 GCA_964509635.1 uncultured Nitrosomonas sp.
GCAGCACCAGGTGTTCGTCGGTGCCGGCGGCGCGGATGTTGGTCAGCTGCTTGGCCTTGAGCGGGTTCACCACCAGATCGTTGTCGCGGGTATGGATGCCGATCACCATGCCTTCGTACAGGCGGTCGCCGGGGCTGACGAACATGCGGCCGCGGTCTTGCAGTTTCCATAACGCATAGGCGACGGCTTCACCCTGTTCGGCGGAAATCAGCACGCCGTTTCTGCGCGGCGGGATTTCCGGGCGCATCGGCGCGAATTCGTCAAACACATGGCTCATCAAACCGGTGCCGCGCGTCATGGTCATGAATTCGGATTGAAAACCGATCAGGCCGCGCGCGGGAATGCGGTAATCCAGCCGCACGCGCCCTTTGGCGTCCGACACCATGTCCTGCAAGTCGCCGCGGCGCGCGCCCAGGGCTTCCATGACCGCGCCCTGATTGGCTTCATCGACATCGACGGTGAGCATTTCAAACGGTTCGCATTTGACGCCGTCAATTTCACGGATCACGACATGCGGGCGTGAGACGGCGAGTTCGTAGCCTTCACGGCGCATATTTTCCAGCAGAATGGTCAGGTGCAGTTCACCGCGTCCGGAAATCAGGAACGAGTCGGTTTCATTGGTTTCTTCCAGCCGCATCGCGACGTTGGTCAGCAATTCCTTTTCCAGGCGTTCGCGCAACTGGCGGCTGGTGACGAATTTACCTTCCTGGCCGGCAAACGGCGAGGTGTTGACCTGGAAGGTCATGGTCAGGGTCGGTTCGTCCACCATATGGATAGGTAATGCTTCGGGATTGTCGACATCGGCCAGCGTGGTGCCGATGCTGAGTTCTTCCACACCGTTGATCAGCACGATGTCGCCCGCCAGCGCTTCTTTCATCTGTATCCGTTCCAGACCCTGGAAGCCGAGCACCTGGTTGACTTTGGCTTTTTTAGGCGGTTTGTCACCCAGCAATACCATCACTTCCTGGCCCGGTTTCAGCTTGCCGCGGCGGATACGGCCGATGCCGATGCGGCCGACAAAACTGGAGTAATCCAGCGCGCTGATTTGCAGTTGCAGGGGTTCATCGGGATTCTCTTCAGGAGCCGGCACATGCTTGAGGATGGTATCGAATAACGGGCGCATATCGGTGCTGGGTTTTGCCATATCCAGGGTGGCGAAGCCATTCAATGCGGAAGCATAGACCACGGGAAAATCGAGCTGCTCATCGTTGGCGCCCAGTTTGTCGAACAAATCGAATGTCTGGTCGACCACCCATTCGGCGCGCGCGCCCGGACGGTCAATCTTGTTGATCACGACGATCGGGCGCAGACCCAGCGCGAGGGCTTTTTTCGTGACAAAACGGGTTTGCGGCATCGGACCTTCGACGGCATCGACCAGCAGCAATACGCCATCGACCATCGACAGCACGCGCTCCACTTCACCGCCAAAATCCGCGTGGCCCGGGGTATCGACGATATTGATATGAACGCCTTCGTAGTCGATGGCGCAATTCTTGGCTAAAATGGTAATACCGCGCTCGCGCTCAATATCGTTGGAATCCATCACACGGTCGGATATTTGTTGGTGTGCGGCAAAGGTGCCGGCTTGATGCAGCAATTTGTCAACCATTGTGGTTTTGCCATGGTCAACGTGTGCGATGATGGCGATATTGCGGATGGGACGAGACATAAAAATAATTCCTCAAAAAATAAGCTGTTAGTCGTGGCGGCGGGGGCAGCATTATAGCAGCCGGTGGTGAATATGGCTAATTTTCAATTAACATAAAAAATCATTAGAGACAACCTGCCATGCGGCAAAGTTCTGACATTCGTTATCTATCCCGGGATTTACTGCAATCGCTGCAACTGACGCCGCAGGAAATCGCCGCCAGTATCGAGCACCTGCTCGTTGGCCGCATGCGGCAGCAGGCCTGGAATACCCCCAAGGCGGTGATTACACCGCCGGACGGCCGCTATATGATGGCCACATGGGCGGCCGCCGATGATCCGCCGTTTCTGGCCGTCAAAGCGCTGGTGCTGAATCCGCATAACCCGGAACAGGGATTGGAAAGCATCAATGCGCTGGTGACCTTGCTCGATAGCCGCAGCGGATTGCCGCTGGCGGTACTCGACGGCAATTGGGTGACGGCGGTGCGCACCGCCGGATTAAGCGCGGTTGCAGCCAAACGGCTTGCCCGGCCGGATGCTGCCGTTGCCGCGTTTATCGGCTGCGGCGTGCAGGCGCGGAGCCACTTGCAGGCATTGGCCGCGCTGTTTCCGTTGACGCGTATTCATGCATTGGGACGCGGAGCCGCCAGCCGCGATGCATTTTGCCGTAGCGCGGAAAACATGGGGTTGATGGCCGTTGCCAGTGAAACCGCGCAGGAAGCCATTCGTGATGCGGACTTGATCGTTACTTCCGTTACCTTGTCGCCGCAACCGGTTCCATTTCTGGATGCGCGCTGGCTGAAGCCCGGCGCTTTTGTCACGATGACCGATCTGGCTGCGCCGTGGCTGGCGGAAAGCATGTCCGCGCTGGACCGGATTATCGTCGATGACCTGGAACAGGAAGCCAGCATGGCCAAACCGCTGGTTGATCCGGCGCTGGTGCGCGGCGATCTGACCGGTCTGGTAACGGGCGATGCGGCTGGCCGGGAAAGTGCCGGTGAGCGCGCTGCTTTTGTATTCCGGGGGCTGGCGCTGGGGGATCTGGCGGTGGCCGGTCTGGCTTATCAGCGTGCGTGTGAGCAATCGCGGGGGGCGCTGATAGACTCCCCGGATAGCTGATCCGTTATTCTTTGTCCTGTTCCGCTCCGGTCATCAGGAATCTGACCAGCAGCGCGAAAACGAGCGGAATGAAGCTCAGCCCCGTTACCATATAGTGCTCGGCGGTGAATTGATCGCCTTCGTCCATGATGATGTAGCCAAAAAATATCGTGACCGGCGTAATAATCGACAGCGTTATGACTAAACCGAATAATCCTTTCATCTGTTCGTTTCCTTTTGATAGATTGTTTTAACCCGAATATTTCATAAATTGGCGCGTGCCCTCACTTGCCTTTTGATTAATAAGAAAGATTTCGCTCAATCAGGTGTATGAATCACTACACCACTCTTTCTCAAAACTTCCCTATTAATCAAAATCCTGCGTGATGATCACGCGAATTTATGAAATATTCGGGTTAAAAGTATATGCCCATTGGCAGGGTATGCCCAGCGTGCCGGCATCCGTGAATTTATATGATAAGCAGGGTAAAATCGGAGTTTTTGCATTCACTGTCAATAAATAACGCTTTTTCATTGTGATAGAACCGGTACTGATCCTCACCAATTTTCCCGATAAAAAGGGCGCGGTTGCCTTTGCCGGGGCATTGATCGAACGGCAATTGGCCGCGTGTGTCAATGTGCTGAGTCCGTGCGTTTCCGTGTACCGCTGGCAGGGTAAAATCGAATCGGCGGATGAAATACCCGTTTTAATCAAAACCCGGCGGCAGCATTATGATCAGGTTGAACAGTTGATCAAGATGATGCATCCTTATGAACTTCCGGAAGTGATTATGGTTCCTATTATGGATGGATTACCTGCCTATCTGCAGTGGATTGCCAGCGAAACACCCCTATCCGATTAAACAATACTGAATACCGATGCGATTATTCCAATTTTTGTTACTCGTAGTATGTCTGGGCAGCACCCCTGTTTCCGCGCAGGAAAGCGGGTCTTTCAGCCTGTTTTCAAAATTGCAGGAACTGGGTATCAATCTGGGTCAAAGCAATCCGCAGGAATTGCTGCCGCCGGATGAAGCGTTCAAGATTTCGGTGGAAGTGCGCGACGGCAATACGCTGATTGCCAATCTGATACCGGCAAAGGATTATTACCTGTATCGCGACAAAATCGCTTTTGAACCGAAGCAGGACGGCATGGTGATTGAGAAAGTGACCTTGCCGCCGGGTAAAATGAAAGAGGACATGACGTTTGGCCAGACGGAAGTCTATTACAGTCCGGTTCAGGCGGTCATTTCATTAAAACGCGGGAATCCCGCCAGCGAACAGGCGCTGACGCTGGAAGCCGTTTACCAGGGCTGCAATGAGCCGGTCGGGGTATGTTACGCGCCGATACACAAGGTCATCGATCTGACCCTGCCCGCGGTGACAGCGGCTATCGGCGCGGTTGCGGAAGCGGTGAGCGCGCCAGCGGCCGCGGCCGGAGTTGATGCGGCGGCGGAACTGTTTCAGATGTCGTCTTCGAAAGCGCCGGCCATCGAGACCGAAGCGTACAAAATTGACCGGATGTTTCAAAGCGGTGATTTCTGGCTGATTCTGACCGGCTTTTTTGGCATTGGCCTGTTGCTTGCATTTACCCCGTGCGTGTTTCCGATGTTCCCGATTTTGTCGGGGATCATTGCCCAGCGCGGCAGGCATGTGACCAGGCGTCATGGCTTTATTCTGGCGCTGGCGTACGTGCTGGGCATGGCGATCACTTATGCCATCGCCGGTGTGGCGGCCGGATTG
>CAZDYN010000217.1:0-4453 GCA_964509635.1 uncultured Nitrosomonas sp.
AGCTTATAAGTTATATTTTGCCCATGCACCTGGTGCCAATGAAGGTGGAACACTGATTAATGGCGGCGTCGTAACCGACACGATCGATCTGGGTGATCTTGATTCCTATACCTTTACCGCCAACGCTGGAGATAATATCCAGCTACAAGTGACTGACATTAATAATACTGATCTGCGTCCCAGTTTTGATCTTTATGGACCAGACGGCACTTGGATAAGTTCCGGCTCCGGTCATACGGTTGCAGCGCTCTCACAAACCGTAACGGAAACTGGCATTTATACAGTTGTTGTTTATGATGGCAGCGGCACTTATGCCAACATAGGGGACTACACTTTAACCTTAAACTGCTCAAACTCCAGCGGCACCCTGGCATGCAGCAGTTCTGCCACAGTTAACCCGCAAAAATGCCCGCCGGGTAATTGTGAAACTTCCGTTGGTAATCCTATCGACTTTTCACTGGGATTCAAGTATCAAATCGAAACCGATTATGCCAGTGGCTTACTGGCGTTCAGACGCTACTACCGCAGCGATGCCGATTGGTACGCGCATAGCATGGGACAGCGCTGGCGGCATAATTACAACCGCACGGTCAAAGTATCCGGCAACCGGGCGCATGTCACCAATGAAGACGGCTTAATCCATATCTTTGAAAATGACGGCAGCGGCAACTGGGCGCCGATTGCAACCGATCATGATGTCACCGCAACGCTCGTGTCCACTTCCTCCGGTTATCTCTTTACCACCCCGGACGATACGCGGGAGATCTACGATACCAGCGGCAAACTGATCCGCATCGAAATGCGCGGCGGCAAATCTCTGGATCTTGCTTACGATGACGCTAACAGATTGGTTCAAGTTAGCGATGAAAGCGGGCGTTCGCTGAGTTTCGCCTATAATGGTTCCGATACGCGGATATTAAGCGTGACTACCCCGGATGGCCTGTTCTCTTACAGCTATGGCCTCAACGGCAATTTAATCACGGTCACCAGGCCGGATGCGTTGATACGCACTTATCACTATGAAAATACCGGCTTCGTCAACGCGCTGACCGGCATTACGGACGAGAAAGGCGTGCGTTTCGCGACTTATGGTTATGATGCGCAAGGCCGCGCAATTTCCACCGAACATGCGGGCGGCGTGGAAAACTACACGGTCTCTTACAACGCGGATGGCAGCGTCACGGCCACTAACCCCCTCGGCAAACAAACCACTTATCACTTTGAAACCATATTGGGTGTACGCAAGGTTGTCAGCGTTGAAGGACATCAATCCGCCAACTGCGCGGCGGCAAATAAGGCCTACACCTATGATGCGCGCGGCTTCCTGCAAAGCAGTACCGATTGGCTGGGCAATCTGACGACGTACATCCGCGATGAACGCGGCCAGGTCACGTCCATGACGGAGGCGGCCGGTTCAAGCACTCAGCGCACGACCACCTATACCTATGATCCCGTGTACCGTCTGCCTGCGGTCATTGCCGAATCAGGCAAGGAGACCCGCTACGATTACGATGTGCATGGCCATGTCATCGAGAAGACCGTCACCGATCCGGGTACCGGACAAAGCCGCACAACCACTTATGCCTATCATCCGAACAGCACGGATGGAAACGGCAATACGATCCTGGGGCGTTTGGCCAGCATCGATGGTGCGCGCACCGATGTCAGCGATGTCACCAGCTTTGCTTACGATGCCAGTTATAACCTCAGCAAGATCACCAATGCGCTGGGCCATGAAACCAGCATCCTGAGTTACGACAGTTCGGGACGGCCAACGCTCATCAAGGACAGCAATGGCGTCAACACCAGCATGACCTACGATGCCATGGGCCGCTTGATCAGCACGATTCAAGGCGCAACGGCAAAAACGAGCTATGCCTATGATGAACGGGGACTACTGAAAAAGGTTACCTTGCCGAATGGCGCATTCCTGAACTACGGTTATGACAATGCCGGGCGTCTGGTTGAAATTTCAAACAGCAACAGCAAAATCGTCTATACGCTCGATAATGCGGGCAATCGTATTGCTGAAGTCTATAAGGACAACGCCAACGCGCTGAAATACCAGCATAACCGGGTATTTGACGAGCTCTCGCGCTTAAAGCAAAGCATCGATGCAAATAATCACACGGTTCAGTATGGCTATGATGTCAACAGCAATATCACCCAGGTTACCGATGGCAATTTTAATAGCACGGCATCCGCTTTTGATGCCCTGGATCGCCTCACCGGCTCCGTTGACGCCCTGAATGGCCAGATAACCAGCAGCATCAACGATCTGGATCAAACAACAGGCATTACCGATGCGCGCAATAATACGACCCACTATAGCTATAACGCCTTTGGCGATCTCATCGGCGAAGCCAGTCCGGACCGGGGCACCACGGGTTATACCGTTGATGCGGCTGGCAATATCCTGAAACGGATCGATGCGCGCGGCATGGTTGCCAATTTCCAATACGATGCATTAAACCGCCTGACCCGCATATCGTATCCATCGGACAGCTCACTGAACACCACGTTCGTTTATGACAAACCGAGCGGGTGCGGCAGCTCGAAGGGCCGTTTATGCAGCGTAACGAATGCCAGTGGAACCACGTCTTATGTTTACAACCAATATGGTCATATTACCCGCGTTACCGAGAAACGCGGCAATCTGAATTTTGTCACTCGCTATACTTACGATGCCGCGGGCGTGCCGGCCAGGATCACCCTGCCCAGCGGCCGCGTGGTGACCTACGGTCTGAATGCCAATAAACAGATCAGCAAGGTGAGTGCAACGGTCAACGGAACCGCGCAAGCGCTTGCGAGTTCCATCACCTATTTGCCCTTTGGCGATATCAAGGGACTGACGTATGGCAATGGCCTGCGTTTAGCCAATAGCTACAATAAGGCTTATCAATTGACCGCCCGCAAAATCGGCAGCCTCATGAATGAAAGCTACAGTTATGACGCAGCGGGAAATATCGCTGTGAAAGGCGCGGCCAGTTACGGTTACGACGCGCTTTACCGCCTGTCGCACGAGAACAGCACGGCTGGATTGTATGATTACGGCTATGACGCCATCGGCAACCGGCTGACGGGAAATGAAAACGGCAGCAGCAGAAGTTATAGCTATCCACCCGATAGCAGCAAACTCAGCGCAATCGACACGGCCGCCATCAGCTACGATGCGGCCGGCAATATCATCGCCGATGCGGAACGCAGCTACGTCATTGATGCCGCCGGACGTGTACGGGATGTGAGCGTTTCCGGCACGGTAACCGGTTCGTATGGCTATGACGTGAATAACCTGCGCACCCGCAAAACAACAGGCGGCAACACAACACACTACGTGTACGGCCTGAACGGCCTGCTTCATAGTGAGTATGACGCCAGCGGCAACCTGATTCGTGAGTATGTTTACCTGAATGGCGAACCGCTGGCGCAAGTCAATGCGGGCGAAACCGTGGTTTATCTGCATACGGATCATCTGGGCACACCGCGCGTTGCCAGCGACAGCAGCGCAGCAAAAATCTGGGAGTGGAAAAGCGATGCATTCGGTAATGGAATGCCAACCGGTACTGCAAGCGTGAATATCCGTTTTCCGGGGCAATACTACGATGATGAGAGCGGATTGCACTATAACTGGAACCGCTATTATGATCCCAGGACGGGGCGGTATATTACGAGTGATCCGATTGGATTGGAGGGGGGATTGAATCTTTATGGATATGTGGAAGCCAATCCAACGAATTTGATTGATCCGTCTGGAACTACATCAAGAAAAGATTGGAGGTTTATAACATGTTTAGTTTTAGGGCTTTGCAACTTTAAAGAGCCTCCATTAAAACATCCATCATTGGATTTGCCACCAGCTCAACACCAACCAGTCTCAGGAAATCAATCTCCTGAATGGTCTCCAAAGAACCCAAAGCCCGGGCAAGTACGTCCACTGCAATGCGAACCGAAAGCACCAGTAACCCAGCAACCACCTCCTACTCCAACGATTGGTGAACCTGAGAAACCATGGATTCTCAGAAAAATTCCCCGGTATAGATTCTTTATTAAGGATTTGATGTTAATTATTCCGCGGATTCCAATTTTTATTTTTCCTGGTCAGGAATGTATGATGACAGGGGTCTGTAATGATGAAATTGCTTGATCACAATCCTAATCGCAGACTGTGCAGCACAAAGCCACACTCATTGATACTAAGTCTTGCAATTTAAAATGCGAACACAAACAGACAAAATACATTGTAATCAGCATGTTGAATAACTGCCATTTCTAGCAGAACGAGCAATCTATATTATAGGCTGCTAGAGGGGGTACCCTATATTGTTGTAACATCATTTGTTCCAAAAGTTATATTAGCAGTTTCCTGCTAAATGACCGTTTACACAAAATTATTTACATCCCCGCACCCTGTACGGATGATTTCCATTCATATAAGCAGAGCATGAGTCAATAG
>CAZDYN010000218.1:0-4449 GCA_964509635.1 uncultured Nitrosomonas sp.
GCGGTTTGCGTATCTTGTTTAAAAACCCGCACGCCGGCAAAACTGCCGATCACATCTGATTTTGTCCAGGGCATTTTCAGATAATCATTGGCTGCGGCGAGCAGATAAGCGATATCGTTGTCATCGGCGATCACCTGTTCTACATCGCCTTTGTAATCGGTATCGGTTGTGCCGAGTAGTGTGAGGCCGTACCAGGGAATCATGAAAAACACCCGGCCATCCGAGCGGGCTGTCAGCAACAAGGCTTCATCGCTCAACACGGCGGGCATGACCAGGTGAACGCCTTTTGCGAGACGGCACCATGCGCGGCTTTGCGTATCCTGTGCCAGCCATTGTCCGGTGGTGAAAACGATCTGCCTGGCGCTGATTTTTTGCCGGGTTTGCGTGAGCTGATCCTGGATGATCGCGCCATCCGCTTTGCCATCGGTTTCCAGCAACTGAACCAGCTTGCAGTAATTGACGCAGCCCGCGCCGGCCTCCCGGGCTCCCGCGATGAGTTCCAGCACCAGGCGCGCATCGTCGGTTTGCGCATCGGTATAAGTAAAGCCGCCTTTCAGCGCATGTTCATTGAGGAAAGGAAAGTGCGCAACGAATTGTTGCGGATTGGAATACATGTGGCGCATGCGCGGATCCGTATCACCGGCGAGGAAGTCGTATAGCGTTAAACCTAATTTCAGTTGCAACCGGTTAAGACGTTGCCGCGCGTAAACCGGCACGCCAAAGCGCAGCGGCCATACACGGTGCGGTGCTGTGCGCAGCAGCAAGGCCCGTTCCTTGAGCGACTTGCTGACCAGTTTGAAATCATACGTCTCCAGGTAGCGCAGGCCGCCGTGAATCAATTTGCTGGATGCGGAGGAGGTGGCGCCAGCCCAATCGCCTTGTTCGATGACGGAGACTTTCAGTCCGCGCAGCGCGGCGTCATACGCAGTCCAGGCGCCATAGATGCCGCCGCCGCAGACCAGGAGATCAAATGGTTGCGAGGATAGCGCCGCGAAATCCCGTTTCATCGATCGCGCAGCATCAGTGCTTTCCGGGGTAAATCGCTGATCAGAATATCCACCCCCAAGTGCAAGGCTTTGTTGATTTCCGCGTCACTGTTACAAGTGTAGACGGCGGCGCATTTGCCATGATCACGCAATAGATCGACCAGCGCATGATCCGCGTTTGCAATGGGCAGACAAAGTCCGTAAAGGAAAGCATGCGTGTTGAGCAGTGCGCGCGCATCCGCGCTAGTCTGATGATTTTCAAAATTGTAAACCAGCGGAAATCCCGGTTTGTATTGATGCGCATACGCCAGGCTGGCCAGATTGAACGAGGAAACGATGATTCGTTGCTCCGGATTCCGGCCAATCAGATCGAGTGTCTGACGGATTTTTAATTGGTGACGGGAAACAGGCTCCCAGTCACGATTCTTGACTTCGATCAATAAACGGCAGCGTTCACGATAGCTGAGCAGAAAATCCCGCAGGGTCATGATACCCTCGCTTCCGGATGCCGGATTGATCAGCGCTTGCAGTTGATGGTAGTCAAAATCGTCAATATGCTGATCGTTCAGCCCGATTTTATCGAGGAAGCGATCGTGCCAAAGCACGGCGATTTCATCCCGGGTCAACTGCACGTCGGTTTCAATGCCGTCAATGGCATACCGCAATGCCTTGTCAAACGCATTGCGGGTGTTTTCCAGCGCTTCCGAGCTGGCGCCGCGATGCGCGAATACCAGACAATTTTCCGCCGGATGAGGGGATTGTTGCGGCATCTGGCTTATGAGGGGCTATTGCGCATCCGGTGTGATAGCGCGATTATTTTGCTGCGGCTTGCAGCAATTCGATAATGGCCGGATCTCTGGTCATCTCAGCGGCGGTTTTGCCCGTTTTGCTTTTAATTTTTGCATTGGCGCCTTTTGCCAGCAGTACTTTCACGGCATCCGCATGTTCATGCAAGCCAGCCCACATCAGTGCCGTGACGCCATCATCGTTTTGCATGTCAATGCTGGCGCCATGCTCCAGTAAGATTTCCAGGATGGGCGTGTGCCCGTTTTGCGCAGCCAGAATGAGCGGTGTGAAGCCATTGGTGGCTTTATGGTCGACTTTGGCGCCCTGTTTGATCAATGCTTCGACAACCTCGGTATTGCCGAGCAACGCCGCGAACGTGAGTGCCGTGGCGTCATTAGTATCCTTCAGTTCAACTTTGGCGCCTTTTGCCAGTAATGCCTTGACAATATCGGCGTGCCCGTTTTGCGCGGCGATATGCAACGGCGTAGTGCCATTGGCGGCGATCAGGTCAATGGGCGCATTCCTGGCCAATAAAGCTTCGACGATCGCCGTGTGCCCGTTTCTGGCGGCCATATAGAGTGCCGTGGTATTGTCGGAGGCCTGGGCATCAATTTTTGCACCCTTTGCCAGCAGCTTGTCGACGATACTTGCTCTGCCTTCGAGTGCCGCGATCATCAAGGCGGTGACTTTCTCATTGGTCTGCAAATGGATGTCGGCGCCTTTCGCCAGCAGCGCATCAACGATATCTTCGTGTCCTTTCTGTATCGCCAGCATGAGGGCGGTGATGCCGTCCGTCGTTTGCATATCAAACCGGGCGCCTTTGGCCAATAACGTATTGACAACATCGGCATGGCCGTTTTTCGCAGCAATAATCAATGCGGTAACGCCACCGGTATTTTGCAGATTCACATTAGCATTATTCTTCAGCAGCAGATTGACGATATCACCGTGGCCGTATTGGGAGGCGATGATCAGTGCGCTGAATCCCATGTCATTTTGATAGTCAACATTGAAGCCCTTTTCCAATAATTGCTGGATCGTTTCCGTTTTTGCGGAAAATGCCGACTTGAGAAATTCAGTTTCATCCTCGGTCGATGCATGGGTAACGGAGGCTGACAAAATGGCCGCAATAGCCGTTAAAATCACGCATGTACGCGTATAATTAACTAAGTTTTTAATAAAATTCATGTATGACACCTATACGGAGCTTGTTGTTATCAACTTTCAGGGGTTGTTTTTTGGATTGCCGGTCAGTAGCGCATGCATTGACGATAGCTTGCCGGTTTTCATCATGCCTATTTTAACCCAGAAACATCCGTTTTTAGGTTTAATTAACCGTGGAAGATGAGCGTATTCATTTTTTCCGGGCGGGATATTGCTTTCTTTATTCTTATCAGGGTTAGGGATCTATGCATGATTGGATAATTCCGGACTGGCCGTCACCCGGCAATGTCAAAGCATTGTTTACAACCCGCAATGGCGGCGTGAGCGGGGGTGTTCATGGCACCTATGCTTCATTGAATCTGGGGGCGCACGTCAAGGACGATGCCGCCGACGTGGCGCGCAACCGGGCTTTGTTACGCCGTTGTTTGCCGCAAGAGCCGCGCTGGCTGAAACAAGTGCACGGTACGTTGCCGGTCTGGATTGATCATGCCGATACGGCAACGCCGCAAGGTGATGCCGTCCTCAGCCGCACGTCAGGCACGGTCTGCGCTGTCATGGTGGCTGATTGTTTGCCGGTTTTTTTCTGTGACGCGGCGGGAACCACGGTGGGTATCGTGCATGCGGGCTGGCGTGGACTGGCGGGAGGAATCATTGAGCAATCCATTGCAGCCATGCAGGTGGATCCCGGCAAACTGATGGCCTGGCTGGGGCCCGCCATCGGGCCGGAGCACTTCGAGGTCGGCGCGGATGTTTTTGAAGCTTTTGTGCGGCATGATCAGCAAGCGGCACACGCTTTTCGGCCCAGGAACAATCATCCCGGGAAGAAATGGCTGGCGGATATTTTCCTGTTGGCGCGCCAGCGATTGGTGAGCAGCGGTGTTACCGCAATTTATGGCGGAGGGGTCTGCACATTCAGCGATTCCGCCCGTTTCTTTTCTTATCGCCGGGATGGCGAAACCGGACGGATGGCGGGATTGATCTGGCTGGAGTAAAAGTTCTGTAACTTGTTAATTTATTAAGCTGCAACAGCGTATAATCCCGCCTTTATTTTTTAATTGGTTTTATGTCAACGTGTCAACGCTTACCTGGATAATTACAGCCAGCTTGCTGGGCGGCGTATTGAGTTTACTGTGTGCGGCCATACTGGCATTCAATGCACGGGTATCGTGGCTTTCCATGCTGGTTTCCTATGCCATCGGCGCATTATTGGGCGCTGCTTTTCTGAATACCTTGCCGGAAGCGCTCGAGCATTCGGAAAATCCGACACAGGTCACAATGATTGTATTGCTGGGGATTCTGGTCTTTTTTATTCTGGAAAAACTGGTGCTGTGGCGTCATTGCCATATCGAGGATTGCGAAGCGCACGACCCGTCGCATGGCTTGGATGTGACCTCGGTAGCGCCAGCCGCTCTGACCCATCACCCTGATCATGATCATGGCCGGAGCGGCATGATGGTGATTGTGGGCGATACCTTTCATAATTTTGTCGATGGTATTTTGATTGCCGCTGCTT
>CAZDYN010000219.1:0-4443 GCA_964509635.1 uncultured Nitrosomonas sp.
CATGCAGAATTGTATTCGGATGTAGACCGGGTAGCCGATCATATTGATCATGTGATTGACATAGCCCGTTGCGCGCGGCTCATGGCTAGGTAATGCAACACCCAGTGCGGTGGAATCCTCGTTCATCGCTTGAATGAAACGTTGTGTCAATGTCTCGATTGTTTCATTGTTTTCCTGCGCACGTTTGATAATTTTGTCATCAATATCGGTAATGTTACGCACATAACTGACTTCGAAATTATTCGCTTTGAGCCAGCGGACAACCGTATCGAATACAACCAGGACCCGCGCATGGCCTAAATGACAGAAATCGTATACTGTCATGCCACAGACATAAATTTTTACTTTCCCGGGCGTTATTGGAACAAAATCTTGTTTTTCACGGGCGATTGAGTTATAAATTTTAAGCATAAGGGCAATAGATAAAATTGTAGAGTTACCTATCTTCTTGATAGAATCTGGTCGTTTCTCAACTATTTGAAATAACCGAAGAGTATAACATAATGAAGGCACCAAACTCTTACCCGCCACTACCCAATTTAGGACACTCCGCTATGTATTTCCGCCAGATTCTGTTTTTTCTGTTATTCATCCTGATAAGTCTGAATGCTCATGCGACCGGCACAAAGGTTGAAATGAAAACCAATTTTGGCAGTATCGTACTCGAGCTTTATCCCGACAAAGCACCTAAGACTGTTGAGAATTTCCTGCAATATGTGGAAGATGGCTTTTATAAGAATACGGTGTTTCACCGGGTAATTGCCGGGTTCATGATTCAAGGCGGCGGATTTGATGCGTCCCTGAAACAAAAACCAACGCGACCACCGATTCAGAATGAAGCCGCAAATGGTTTAAAGAATGAAACAGGAACCATTGCCATGGCGCGCACATCGGACCCGCATTCCGCATCAGCGCAGTTTTTTATTAATGTCGCAAATAACGGCTTCTTGAATTACAAAGCATCCAATCAAAGCGGTTATGGATATGCGGTTTTTGGTAAGGTTATCTCCGGCATGGATATTGTGAACAAAATTGCATCCGCACCAACCGGATCCGGCGGCCCTTTTGCCGGTGATGTACCCAAAAGCAGCGTAATCATCGAAGAAATGATTACACTGCCAGCTTCCGGGAAAAATGATCTTCAATAACAAATAATCAATAACCAATAAAGGATTGAGATGGTCAGATTACAAACTAACTTTGGCGTTATAACACTTGAACTTGACAGTGAAAAAGCGCCGGAAACCGTACAAAATTTTCTGAATTACGTCAACAGCGGATTTTATGACAACACGCTGTTTCATCGTGTTATAGACGATTTTATGATTCAGGGCGGTGGATTTGAGCCCGGGATGAAACAAAAGAAAACACAAGCCCCCATTCAAAACGAAGCTGCCAACGGACTTAAGAATGAAGCATATACCATTGCAATGGCGCGTACTGCCGACGTGCATTCAGCGACAGCGCAATTTTTTATTAATGTGACCAGTAATGGATTCCTGAATTACAAGTCTTCATCACCGCAGGGCTATGGCTATTGTGTATTTGGCAAGGTTGTGGAAGGCCAGGATATCATTGATAAGATAAAGAAAGTCAAAACCGGAGACTATGCCGGCCACCAGAATGTCCCGCTCGACGATGTCGTTATCCAGAAAGCTGAAGTAATCTGATCACCCGCTGGAAAGACCATCCCGATAATCATTACAATAAACCTCGCGCCAAATCAGCTTGAAGATCCTGCACCGACTCTAATCCAACCGCAATTCGCAGCAGTCCATCGGATATTCCGGCGGCATCCCGTGCTTCCTGACTGATACGCGCGTGGGTTGTGGTCGCAGGATGGGTCAATGTGCTCTTGGTGTCACCCAAATTGGCAGTAATCGAAATCAAGCGTGTCGAATCAATGACCCGCCATGCGGCCTCTTTGCCGCCTTTTACCTCAAACGAGACGATACCGCCCCCTGATTTCTGTTGCCGTTTCGCCAGTTCATACTGCGGATGAGATGCTAACCCGGGATAAAATACGCGCGTTACATTCGGCTGCGATTCGAGCCATTGCGCCATTTGCAGCGCATTTGCCGAGTGCGCATCCACGCGTATCTTAAGTGTTTCCAAGCCTTTCAGTATAACCCAGGCATTAAATGCGCTCAGTGTAGGTCCGGCCGTGCGCAAGAATCCGTATATTCCGCCATCCATCAGCAATTCCCGGTTACCGAGTACCGCTCCGCCCAATACCCTGCCTTGTCCATCCAGATATTTGGTTGCAGAATGGATAACAATATCAGCTCCCAATTCGAGCGGTTTTTGCAAAATGGGCGTACAGAAACAATTATCAACCGCCAGCCGGATACCGGCTTTCCTGGCAATCCTGGCAAGTTCCGTGATATCGGAAATCTCTGTTAATGGATTGGATGGCGTTTCCAGAAAAAACAGTCTGGTGTTAGGCTGTATGGCAGTTTCCCATGCATGAACATCCGTGGCCGATACAAATGTCGTGTCGACATTAAAGCGCTTCAATATATTATTGAATAGATTAACCGTTGCGCCAAATAAGCTACGTGACGCAACAATATGATCACCGGCGGATAGCAACCCCATTGCGCATGCCAGAATTGCCGACATACCTGAAGATGTTGCAATGCATGATTCCGCGCCTTCCAGTACAGCCAACCGCTCTTCAAATGCCGTGACCGTCGGATTGGTAAAGCGGGAGTAGATATTACCGGGTTCATTTCCGGAAAAGCGGGCGGCGGCTTGGGCCGCGCTATCAAAGACAAAACTTGAAGTTAAATACATTGCTTCGGAATGCTCATTAAACTGGCTGCGATGAATACCGGTATGCAGTGCCAGCGTTTCTGGTTGTAACTGATCGGACATGTATATGGAACCTCTAGTAATGACGTAAGGATTTTAACAATTCAGGAATAATTTACTTTTTGCCAGTTGCGCTCAGATTGGCTTGAGAATCAAAGAGAAGTGCAGATTTTATTTAGTTCCTGTAGAACAGGCTACTCAGAAAAAACCAGGCTTAAATCCAGTTGCGTGTTGGATCGGGTTCGCGAAAAAGATTGGCCGGAATCTCTTTGTAACTCCAGACTGCACAGGTATTCCGGCGTTATATCGCCTGTTATATAAGCACCACTAAAACAGGATATTTCAAAATTCTTTACCACAGGCGATACTTTCGATACGGCATGCTCGAGTGCGTCCAGATCCTGGTAAACCAGATAATCGGCGCCGATTTCGTCGCAAATCTCATCGGCAGTGCGGTTTGTTGCGATTAATTCCTGCCGCGTCGGCATATCGATGCCATACACATTAGGGTATCGAACCGGAGGCGCCGCAGAAGCAAAATAGATCTTATTGGCACCCGCCTCGCGCGCCATTTGCACGATCTCCCGGCTGGTCGTTCCACGCACAATGGAGTCATCGACCAGTAAAACATTCTTGCCACGAAATTCTATATTCATTGCATTTAATTTCTGCCGTACCGATTTACGCCGTTGCTGTTGCCCTGGCATGATAAAAGTGCGGCCGACATAGCGATTCTTGACAAATCCTTCACGAAAATCGATTCCCAAGCGATTGGCAAGCTGCAAAGCGCTCGGCCGGCTTGAATCCGGTATCGGTATAACAACATCGATATCCAGATGATGCATCGTTTTTTTGATTTTCTCGGCAAGATGCTCTCCCATATTCAACCGTGTCTCGTAAACGGAAATACCATCAATCACGGAATCCGGCCGGGCCAGATAGACGTATTCAAAGAGACAAGGATTCAGCGAGTAACTTGCGGCACATTGCTTATTATAAAAATTACCTTCCTCATCAATAAATATTGCTTCTCCTGGCGCGATATCCCGTATGAGTTTAAAACCCAGCGTATCCAGGGCGACACTTTCCGAAGCGACCAGATACTCATTACCCATTTCGGTTTCGATAGTGCCAAAAACCAGCGGTCGTATCCCATAGGGATCACGAAAAGCAAGCAACCCATATCCGGCAATCATGGCAACCACAGCATATGCGCCTTTGCAACGCTTATGCACACCGGACACAGCCGCGAAAATTGTAGCGGGATCAAGCTGGCAATTGCGCGTACTTTCCTGTAATTCATGTGCCAGGACATTCAGTAGAACTTCGGAATCAGAATGAGTATTGACATGCCTCAAGTCCGTTCTGAACAACTCCTGGTTAAGCTGCCCTGCATTGGTCAAATTACCGTTATGACTCAGCACGATACCGAAAGGAGAATTCACATAAAAAGGTTGAGCTTCCGCTGCGGAACTCGCAGATCCTGCCGTAGGGTACCGCACATGGCCAATCCCTATATTTCCGGCGAGTGCTCGCATATTTCTGGTCCGGAATACATCACGCACCAAACCAAGCCCTTTGTGCATGTGGAAAGTATTACCTTGCGCTGTTACGATACCGCTCGCATCC
>CAZDYN010000220.1:0-4426 GCA_964509635.1 uncultured Nitrosomonas sp.
TGCGTAACCGTGGAATCCATAGCCATTCGTCAGAACTGCCTGAACATAAACAGATATTATTTCTTTCTCGCCACAATAACTCCATCACGCGTAGGATTAATAAAAGCATCAAAGTCCGGATCACTGAATATCCTCCGGTTATGCTCCACAATTGCCTCTGTTGAGCCGTGCACGGCATCCCGATAACTGTCCATGGCGACACGGCCATGCCATAGAACGTTGTCCGCAATATAAAGTCCGCCGGAACGTATCCGCTGCCTGACCATCTGCCAGATTTCGGGATAAGCGCCCTTATCGACATCGTTGTAATAAATATCAAACAAACCATCCGTT
This sequence comes from uncultured Nitrosomonas sp., assembly GCA_964509635.1. Lineage (GTDB taxonomy): Bacteria > Pseudomonadota > Gammaproteobacteria > Burkholderiales > Nitrosomonadaceae > Nitrosomonas. The sequence goes on from CAZDYN010000220.1 coordinate 334, forward strand.
TGCGCAAAAATATCTTGCGCCAAGCCCACATAAAATTCGACCCGCTGCCATAAGTCAGCAGCGGAAAGAAATTTCTCCGCACGTTCGCGATTGATTGCATTAGCGTCACTGCAAATGACCCGCCCGTCCTCACCTACCGCTTTTGCAAACCAGTAGGCCGAATACCCGTAGCCGCTGCCAAATTCAAACACCCGCTTTGCATTGATCATTCTTGCTTGCGTTTCAAGAAAAATACCGGCCAAACGATTCACGATCGGAAAATTGCGCAATTGCGCCAATTCTTCCATTTCGGCCAGAACGGGCCGATCCGTATGCGCCACCAGACCACGCATGTACGCTTCTACCGCCGGATTAACCGGAACCAGCCCGGTTGACTCATGAATCACTGGAGACTGAAGTTGATCCATACCTCTCCCTCCTTAGCAATAGCGAACCGGAATGGCGTTTCCGCTTTTTCGCCATGAATGTGCATTCCTCGCCTGAATTTTACCGGACAAAAAACCATTCCTCTGCCGCACCAAAAAACCGGTCAGTCTCATTTTGTATTGACTGCTCACATCCCCACCGATTCCTGTTTGCGCCAGCTCATGGCAATTGCGGTAATCATCAGCAATAACACCGGTGTTCGGCTGAAAATCATAAAAGTGTCCGTCAGTCCTGCCAGAAAAACATAACATACCAAACCTGCACCCAGCAGGTTCAAACCGTTTCCCTTGAATGCCAGATACCAGCCCCGGTAAAGAAACAATAAAACCAGCATGCCAGGAATCCCCGCATGCATGCCGATTTCAATCCACTCGTTATGATAATGCGATGTTTTCTGAAATGCCGGCAGATCCTTATACAGGCCGTTTTTGTACGTCAAAATCGCAGTATCAAAATAACGTTCCGGCACACCTGTGCCATAACCCGTAAAAGGACGCTCCGCAATAGCATGCAGACCGACATCCCACATCGCAAGGCGGTAGCCCAGACTGGAACTGTAATTGCCTTGTTGCAGCAATTCGATATCACTTCTCACCTGAATCAGCCGCTCTTGAAAAACAGGGCTGCTGTAGGCAAAAATGCCTGTGATTATCAGCACGGCGATTGCAATCCCGGTGAATTTCCTGATTTCTATTTTGTAGCGCAAGAAAGCAAGAAATAGCAGGGTGATCAGCGTTGCCAGCAGAAACATTCTTCCATTCTGATAAAATTGCACAAAAATCAATGCAAGCCCCGCCCCCCACAACATCATCTCCAGCCTTGCGGATCGACACTGGCAGGCAATAGCGACCGCCACGATTGCACCCGCTCCGAGCATGGCTGAAAAACTGAGGTAAGACATGCCCAATAACGGAATGCCCTGCCCTCCCGGTACAAGCCACTGATAAACACCCAGAATCAAAACAACCAGATAACCCGTTACCAAGCCGCCGGCCGCCCAAGGCAAGCGTTCATTATTCAGAAGAGAGTAGAACGGGATAACAATCAGCAGGATAAAATACTTCAACCACTTCATCCGCCCGTCATGCGGCAATTCGCTCCATGACAATCCGATGAGCAACAGCACGCATAACAGCACAATCGCTTGCGCAAAAGGCAGTTTAATGACTTGATTCAGCCTGCGCGGACCGCCGTCAATGATCCAGGCAATACCCAGCAACGGGAAAGAAAGATAATTCAGCTCACTCAGCCAGAATCCCGCGCAAACAAGAATCAGCGCAAATCGGATGAATAATTCCTGCCATCTCATATTAGTATGGTTTGCATAAAACCAGTCGAACGATATTTAAAGTGTCCAATGGCTGGTCAAATCAAATAGTACAAAAATCGCAATCATTCTGAATTCTGCTTGCCGGCATTCTGCTCTGCTGCACCAGGCCCGGCCGGGTCTCGCCGGGATACCGGCTGCTGCGCGCATTCCGATGGCCCGGTTCCCCATGTGCGCAGCTCCAGCCGCTGCGCATGTCCCCACAGCGCCAGCAGAATGCGCAGCATGACCGGCACGCCGGGCAGAATCCATATTGCGGAAATGCGCTTATCCTCTCGTGACCAGCCACGCAACAGCAAATGCATAATCATTTTAAGACCGGACGGACTATTGCGCATTTGCAGACAAGATAATTTGGGCAATAGCGCGGGAGTCAGCCAATGCAACCTCCCGCCTTGCCGCATCACCTGCTCAATCGAATCCGCCAGCCGGGATGGTAACTCGGCCAATGTACTACAGGTGCCTGAAACAACCAGGACATTCTGCCGTGCGAGCGGATAACGTGACAGATATCGCGCGCGATTCCGCTGCACCAGTTCCCGGTAAGCTTTTCCACGTCCGAACGACGCACCGGTTTCATGACGAACGGCGGCATCCGGATGCACCCCCATGCGCCATCCTTGTTGACTCAACCGCCGCCCCAGATCGGTGTCCTCATAATAGCCCCGGCCAAATTGCGCATCGAATCCGCCCATGGCCTGAAAAACAGCGCGGCGGATCAAAAAAGCATAGCCCCTGAAACGATAGGTCGCGATATAGCCGCCCGGTTGCCGCGTGTAGCGGGCGGCTTGCGCACTTGAAATATCACCTTCCGTTGGACTGATGACCGCTAATTCCGGATCAGCCGCCAATGCTTCACACAATAATGGCAGGAAATTGTCATGGATCTCGATATCCGAATTGAGCACCAGCACCCAATCGGCATTGGATCGGCCAACCGCTTCGTTGACCGATTGACCAAACCCCTGATTGCCGGGCGCATGCCGGACATGAAGCCGGGGATACGGCAAGCCGTCCAGCATGGCGCGGGTTTCAGCGTCCGATGCATCGTCCTGGATATAGATGGTTCCGATTGATTGGCCCAGATGCGTTACGACGGAATCAATGCACCGTTTGGTCAATCCAGGTGCATTATGGACAGGGATCACAACATCAATAGCGGGGGCAGCGGACTGATTCATCATGATCTGCCGGAACAATGTCAGCGCATTAAACCCGGCCAAAAATCAAGTAGGTTTCGCCCCAGTTCTTGGACGGCCTTTGAGTTACTTCAAGACCCGCCTGCTTCATGATGGCGATAGCTTTTTCCTGCTCGGTATCGGTTCCCAGTTCAATGATCACCGACTTCAGGGCAGCATTTGCCAGAACAGCCGACGCGCCTTCCAGGATCGAAATTTCAATCCCATCCACATCGATTTTCATGTAATTCGGATAGGGAAACCCCCACTGACCGCATAAATCGTCCAGCGTCACGCCAAACATGCCCTGAATATGTGTGGCTGACATTTTCATGTTCTCAAGGTCTTCATGACCGAATTGAGACCGGTTTCCGCCAGGTATGAACTTCGGAATATACAACTTGGAAAACTCACTGCGGCCGGATACGGCAACACAGTACGATAAAATAGTGCTCGCCAGGTTATTCAGGTAAATATTTTTATTGAGCGCATAGTAGTTATTGCTTTGCGGTTCAAATGCAAATACCTGCACCGTATTGCCGTATTTTTTCGCCGGATACAGCGAATATTGACCGATATTGGCTCCGATATCGAAATAGCACGAGCCTGGCTCAAAACTATCGAGCCAATCCAGGGTATCGGGTTCTTTTTTCGAATAGGTTTTTGCGCGGTTAAGCGTGCGCAAGTGATCGACGGAAATCAAAATATGCTGATCCCTGACCAGCACATCGGTATAACCGCCCTTCAATTTATAGGCAGCCACAACCAGCTCGTTTAACAGGTCTTTTGCCCGCATTCACATCACCTCATGGATTGATCGGTAAATCCCGCCCTGCATGGCAAGCGCGTAGCGTGCGGCTCAATTCGCCAATTGCTCAAGCAGCGCCACATAACGCGGCAGCACATTGGCATCCGGATAATCCAGCATTTCCTCCAGAAAGCGCTGCCGATGCTCTTCAACATAGAAAGAACCGCACCCATTGGTAAGGAAATGATTGATTTTCTCATAGACATCATCGCGGCATTTCAACTCCGTTTCCGGCATGTAATACGCCACCGCCGAACGGGCTGCAATCAAATAATCAGCCGCCAGTACCGGCTTCCTGTCCCTGACGGCTTCAAATACCACCGAAGTGGCCAAATCAATAATGACATCGGACCA
>CAZDYN010000221.1:0-4414 GCA_964509635.1 uncultured Nitrosomonas sp.
GTAAGGCAACACTTGAGAAAGCCGCAGCAGCTATGGGTATTACCTTGGATCAGCTCGCGTATTGAAGGGCGAGTTTGAGCTAAACAAAATCGCGATCCCGGTCAACCAATTTCCCCAATTCATCCCATTTAGTGAGGTAACTATCCATGCAAACCCGTGAAGAACGCGACACCATGGGGCCGGTGCAGGTGCCCGCCGCCGCATTGTGGGGCGCGCAGACGCAGCGTTCGTTGCAGAATTTCAGGATTTCCAATGAGCACATGCCGGTTGCCTTGATTCAAGCACTGGCCAAGGTCAAGCGCGCGGCCGCGACGGTCAATCATGATCTCGGATTGCTGGATGCGGCCAGCACGGCCGCAATAATCCGGGCCGCCGATGAAGTGATCGCCGGCGAACACAATGATCAATTTCCGTTGGTTGTCTGGCAAACGGGTTCCGGCACGCAAACCAACATGAACATGAATGAAGTGCTGGCGAACCGGGCTTCGGAGATGCTGGGGGGCGGACGGGGACCCGGCCGGAAAATCCACCCCAATGACGATGTCAACAAGGGGCAATCGTCCAATGATGTTTTTCCCACGGCCATGCATGTCGCCGCGGTGCACGAATTGCATCACCGTTTAAAGCCGGCCATCCGGTTATTGCGCGGCACGCTGATGGCGAAAGCGGAAGCCTTCTCCGGCATCGTCAAAATCGGCCGCACGCATTTGCAGGATGCCACGCCGCTGACGCTGGGACAGGAGTTTTCCGGCTATGTCGCGCAACTGGAACATGGACTGAAACATGTGCAGGCATCCATGGCGCACTTGTATGAACTGGCGTTGGGCGGCACTGCGGTCGGCACCGGACTGAATGCGCACCCGGAATTCGCCGCGCGCGTGGCGGCGGAGTTGTCGCGCCTGACCGAATTGCCCTTTATCAGCGCGCCGAACAAATTCGAGGCGCTGGCGAGCAATGATGCGCTGGTGCATGCGCATGGCGTGTTAAAAACATTGGCCGCATCCCTGATGAAAATCGCCAATGATATCCGCTGGCTGGCATCCGGGCCGCGCTGCGGTATCGGTGAACTTAAAATCCCGGAAAATGAACCGGGCAGTTCGATCATGCCGGGCAAGGTCAACCCGACGCAATCCGAGGCCATGACGATGGTGTGCTGCCAGGTGATGGGCAATGATGTCGCGATCAACATCGGCGGCGCGCTGGGTAATTTTGAACTGAATGTCATGAAACCAATGATTATTCATAATTTCCTGCAAAGCGTGCGTCTGCTCGCCGATGCGATGGTCAGTTTCAACGGCAATTGCGCAGCGGGCATAGAAGCGGATATTGAACGTATCGATGCGCTGCTGCACAACTCACTGATGCTGGTGACCGCGCTCAATCCGCATATCGGCTACGACAAAGCCGCCGAAATCGCCAAGAAAGCGCATCGCGAAGGCACGACGCTGAAAGCGGCCGCCATTGCCACCGGCTATGTCACGGCGGAACAGTTCGATGCCTGGGTTATCCCGGAAAAAATGACGGGACAGTAGCATAGCCCCCTTTGTTATAAATTTACCTTCCGATGGCATTTCCTTCCAGGCATTTTGAACCGGTCACGCGCCGCGAGCGCTTTGCGTGGTGCATGTACGATTTCGCCAACTCCGGTTTTACCACGGTTATTCTGACCGCCATTTTCAATGCGTATTTCGTCGGTGTCGTCGCCGCTGAAAGCGGGAATGGTCACGCCACGCTGCTTTGGACCTTGACCATTGCGGCTTCCAACATGCTGGTATTGCTCAGCGCGCCGGTGGTGGGCGCGATTGCCGATTACTCCGGGGCAAAAAAACGGTTCCTGACGATGACAACCCTCGGATGCGTATTATTTACCGCGCTGCTGTATTTTGCCGGACCCGGCGATGTTGCGCTGGCGGTCGTGCTGGTTATTCTGGCGACGTTCATGTTTTCCAGCGGCGAGAACCTGATCGCGGCTTTTTTGCCTGAGATCAGCACGCCGGAAACGATGGGACGGCTTTCCGGCTACGGTTGGGCGCTCGGTTATTTCGGCGGATTGCTGGCGCTGGTGCTGTGCCTGGCGTATGTCACGTATGCTGAAGCACAAGGCATGGAGGCCGCCGGTTATGTGCCGGTTACCAATCTGATCGTGGCGGCACTCTTTGGTCTTGCCGCATTGCCGACCTTGCTGTGGTTGCGCGAGCGGGTCAATGTTTCCGCTTCGTTTGATGGTACAAAGGCGATCCGCGAAGGCTTTAAACGGCTAGGCGCCACCTGGCGTCAAGCCCGACTGCATACCGACTTGTTCCGCTTCTTATGGTCGTTGACCAGTTATTATGCCGGTATTTATATCGTCATCGTGCTGGCGGCGGTGTACGCGCAGGAAGTGATGGGATTCAAAACCCAGGACACCATCATGCTGATCATGGTGGTCAACGTCACGGCCGCCATCGGCGCATTTCTGTTCGGGCATCTGCAAGACCGCATCGGCTCGAAACGCAGTATTGCCATTACGTTGCTGATCTGGATTGCAGCAATCGTCTGTGCTTATTTTGCAACGGATGAATGGTTGTTCTGGGTAGCCGCGAACCTGATCGGCACGGCGCTGGGCGGTGCGCAATCCGCCGGGCGCGCATTGGTGGGGCAATTCACACCGGAAGGGCGGCAAGGCGAGTTTTTCGGGCTGTGGGGATTGGCAACCAAACTATCGGCGATCATCGGGCCGTTAACGTATGGCGGCATGATTTATTTATTTGCGGGAGATCACCGGGTTGCGTTACTCAGCACGCTGGTGTTTTTTATCTTCGGTCTTGTGCTGCTTGCTACGGTGAATGAGAAAAGAGGGCGGGAAATGGCTGGAATCGAGTATTAAATGGTTTTTCTGAATTAGAACAATATCTTGTTTTTGATATTCGCTTATTGTTAAAAGCGCCTGTAGGAACAAACTACAGATCCTACAGGGTGCATCTTAATCAGTTAAAGCACTGATGATGATAGTTGAAAATAGCTTCTAGACTATTCTTGAAGCTCATTACGACCTTCAGCTGGCTTGCCTTCATGTGTTGTTCCGTAACCTTCGGAACTTGCGCTTTCTGGCGCGGTTGGTTTGCCACAAGCAACTAAAGTTAGTGCAAAAAATGTTACAGTTAAGAATGCTGAAAGTTTCATTTATAACGATGTCCTTAAAATTTTAAAAAGTACTGCTAATATTTTTTGTGACACTCAATGTTTGCTAAAACTTGACTGTCACTTTGGAACTATAGCATGATACGCGCACTGACCCTTCATAAAAATTGCTTCCGGGTCAATAAAAGCTGCTTGCAAAAAAAAATCTTGAACTGATGAGTAACGTATTCAGTGCCAATAATCACCATTAATATAAGCAACTTATAACTTGAATCCGCCTAAGTAATCAAGGATCATTTCTTGACACGAAATGTTTCGATAAGAAAAGGCGATATTGGTTAATTTTTACCGGTTGCATAAAGATAGATTCCAATAAATTCAGGCTGCGCGATTACGAATGGTGAAAACGAGCAATATCAATCCCGCTATTAGCATGATATAAGATTCCGGTTCCGGGACCGGGCTGATACTGATGTTGGTAAAAATAAAAGCTTCATCATCGTAATCAAAATCTCCGCCACCATATAAATCCTCGAATCCAACATAAGTACCGGCCGGGATGCCGTTTGTTATATCACCAGCGAATGGAGTTGAATAAGTATGCTGCAATCCATCGGAATTCGGTGTTTTGTCTGAATACCACGTATCGCCAGTGCTAAGGACATTTAATTGGAATGTCAGGATGTCACCAGCGTTAACGCTGCCGAGAATAACAAAGTCGCCTATGCTCGAGGTATGGTTATTTAATAATCCGCTCGATGATTCAGGGGTTATTACGCCATTTACCAGTAATGACAAGGTGTTGGTATATGCCGCGGTACTTCCGTGAAAATAAGCGCCTATGGTACCCGCTGATGTTGCCGTGAAAGAATAAAGATTGAGATTCTCCGTTCCTGAAACGGAATATGGAATGGCATCCGCTCTGGCATTTGATAGGGATAATAATCCGAAACAAAAATATGTGGAGAATACTATCAATCGCAGGGAATTTTTCATGATTTATCCTTTAATAAATTCAATTATTATATTAATTAGATAATTAAATTATGAATCTGAGAGATTACGACAGATAATAGTGATATATTTCTAATTTGAATAGAGACAAATATCCCGTAATTTATAGGAAGAATGTCACTAGTGTGTGGGGGGAGTAAATTATTCTGTGCGGATGATTATTGGGTTTGGTCTGCTTGCATCGCCCGCTGTTGGATGTGTACGAATAATTACCGGGGCAATGGTTAATATGATTGAAAACGGCCTGGATACCGGATCCTTGGCGGAGAGAGAGGGATTC
>CAZDYN010000222.1:0-4404 GCA_964509635.1 uncultured Nitrosomonas sp.
AAGCAAGTTTTTGGCATCAGAAATGGGAACAAGGAGATACTGGTTTTCATGAAAACGAGGTAAATCCATTTTTAATAGAACATTTTGGAGAATTAAATCTGACAAAGGGCAGCCGCATATTTCTGCCGTTGTGCGGCAAAACACGTGATGCAGCATGGCTGCTTGCCTGCGGCTATCGTATTGCTGGCGCAGAATTGAGCGAACTCGCTATTAATGCGCTGTTTAAAGAACTTGGTTTAGAGCCGGAAATCTCCAAAGCTGGGAAATTGACTCGCTATCGTGCTAAAAATATCGACATATTAGCGGGTAATATTTTTGATGTGTCTGCTGAATATCTTGGACCCATAAGCGCGATATACGATCGTGCTGCTTTAGTTGCTCTGCCTGCTTGCATGCGAAAACAATATACCTCACACCTGATGAATATAACCGGCACTGCGGCACAGTTGCTGATCACTTATGATTACAGCCAATTACTGATGGATGGTCCACCGTTTTCGGTTAATGAGAACGAAGTAAAACAACTTTATAGTACCGCATACCAATTGAAACCTGCCGGGAGCAAGATAATTGCGGGAGGATTGAAGGGAAAAGTTGCGTCAACGGAAACCGCCTGGTTACTCCAGAAAATCTATAAATAGGCTGGATTTATATGCCGGATATCGAATGGATCGTGTTGTATATTGTTCTGGGAGCCTTTGTTGGTTTTATGGCTGGCTTACTGGGTCTTGGCGGCGGCGGGATATTGGTTCCTTTGCTGGCATCCATTTTTACCTTACAAGACATGAGCACAGATAACGTCGTGCATTTGGCATTAGGAACGTCACTGGCTTGCATGGTCATCTCTTCAACAGCAAGCATCCGCGTACATGCTTCTCGAGGAGCCATTATGTGGCAGGTCGTCGGCGGAATGGCTCCCGGAATAATCGCGGGCGCCTTTCTGGCTGCGCACACCGCTACAAAGCTTAATCCAGTCTACATTACCATATTTTTTGCGCTATTCATGGCACTGATAGCCTTGCAAATATTTTTTAATTGGCAACCGAAACCAAGCAAAAAATCAACAACCTTTCGCGGATTACTGATGACCGGGGCCGGGATCGGATATGTATCAGCACTTGCTGCGTCAGGCGGCGGTTTTCTCACCGTCACCTACCTGAGTTATAAGAATCTGGGCATAAAAAGAGCTATTGGCACTTCAGCAGCCATTGGACTTCCCATCGCCGTCACCGGTACTGCCGGCTACATGATGAGCGGCTGGTCTATAACATTAAGCAACCCCTATACCTTGGGATTTATATATATGCCAGCATTCTTGGCGATATCGATTGCAAGTGCTATTGCAGCTCATTATGGCGCTCGTTGTTCGCATCGTTTGCCTGAAGCTTCTTTGAAAAAAACATTTGCCGTTATCTCGCTGCTTCTAAGTATAAAAATGTTGGCCTTGATTGCTTAATTCCGGCCTAGGAGTCTGTCGGACTTAAGCAATCGTAGCGAGCCAAGTAGGAGAGCGATAGCAGATTTTCTCAATCTTTAGGCGCATAGCGAGACTATGCAACGAAAAATTGAGAAAATATGAGCTGCTATCCCATTGACGCAGTAGATTAGCCTTAATTTCGACAGACTCCTAGACTTGGAGCAGTTCACTCGAAACCTATCTCGCGACCTGCGGAACGCTCGCCGCTAAATACGCTCGCAGACGCGAACTCCATCGTGTGCCGATAAAGGTAAAAAAACCGCCAGGAAATAACACTGAGCGCCGGTGACCATTCAAATCTCATCCGCTCAATCATTGAAAATTTTGGATCGTTTTTCGTGCCGGGCGGTGAACTCGTATATGTTGGTGATACCGGGACAAAATGGGGATACTTTGATCAAGAGCTGCTCGGCTCACTTGGAGTGAAAGCCGGGCACCATGGGAAGATGCCCGATGTTGTCATCTACTGTCGAGAGAAAAACTGGCTAATCCTGGTCGAAGCGGTGGCAAGCAGCGGACCTGTCGATGGAGGCCGTCACGCGGAGCTTGCCGAACTATTCAATAATTCAGAAGCCGGGCTTGTTTATGTAACCGCTTTTCCCGATCGTGGTGAAATCTTCCGGAAGTTTCTTGCTGTCGTAGCTTGGGAAACTGAAGTCTGGTGTGCAAGTGATCCCACGCATCTTATTCACTTCAATGGCATCCGTTTCCTTGGTCCGCACAATACACCCTAATTCCAATTACAGATAGAAATAGCAATAATTATATTATCTTAAGCTATTAAAAACAGTAAGTTATATATTCTATAAATTTACATATCTATCGAGAATTGGAATAATAAATCGCTCCAAACGAACGTGCAAAAACGCCGCTTTGTTTTTCCAACGAACCTTGGGGAAGCCCTGAACAAGTGTCATTTCGTGCCAGAGAGAGAGATGTATTATATTGATTATTAAAGATTCCTCACTTTGTTCGGAATGACATATGAGGGCTATTCAGAGTCTCCCTAGAGGCAATTTGACCAATGTTTACCCGGATCATCTGCGATCTTGTCAGCCGCTGTGAACTGATGCGCCTTTCCAGTTCTGTACGTAGCATCGCAGTGCTGACCGCGATGTCGCTGCTCCGGGCGCGATTGTTATAACCTGATTGATCGTTAAATTTCCCGTCCGGCTCTGTGTATCCCTTTGCTTGACACATACCCGCAATAACCGCGCAATAAATCTCCTCTAGTATATTTTCACGGCGATGAACTTAAATTCATTCCAAGGAAACTCTGAATAGCCCTCATATGTCATTCCGAACAAAGTGAGAAGCCTTTTTCAATCAATACGATAGATTTATCGTTACACTCGAAATGACAATTATTCGGATCTTCCCCAAGTAATTTCGTTGCCCGGTAGAAGAATACAACAATTCAGGTTTTTCAAATGACTAGGGGTCTTTTATGATGAAATTTTCCAGACAAGCAATTCGTTTTACTAAAAGCGCATTAAGTCTCGCACTGGTTGCAGCGCTTCCCAGCCTGGTTTTCGCCGCACCCAAAAATCCAGGCGCGGCTCATTTCCAACGCATCGCCACTTATCTGGTATGCGAGAATACAAGCTGCGACAGGGATCTGACCGAAGAGACGGTGGCTGAAATCGTCGCCGCAAGTGCGGATGGCAACACCTTAATCTATACGGACAGTCCTGCCGGAAAGATCGGATTCGTGGATATCAGTGACCCGGAAAACCCGGCAGGTCTCGGTACGCTGAACACTTCCGGCGAGCCGACATCCGTCGCTGTTTCCGGCCATTACGCCTTAGTAGGCGTCAACACTTCGGCCAGTTTTGCGCAGCCATCCGGCATCCTGGCCGTTTACTATCTGCCTGTTTGCCTGAATGATATCTCCAGCTGCACGCCCATCCGGGAAATCGACATGCGCGGCCAGCCTGATTCCGTCGCGGTCAGTCCAAACGGCCGGTACGCCGCTGTAGTCATTGAAAATGAACGCGATGAAGATGTTGTTGTAAGTGATGTGGAAGGCGGATTGCCGCAATTGCCGGCAGGTTTCCTGAATATCATCGACCTGACCGGAGAGCCGGACAACTGGACAGTGCGCGCAGTTGACCTGACCGGTCTGGCTGCTTATGGCAGCAGCGATCCCGAGCCTGAATTTGTCAGTATCAATCAAAATAATATTGCTGCAATCACCTTGCAAGAGAACAACCATATAGCATTCGTCAATCTCGTCAATGGCGAGGTTTTACAGAATTTCGACGCCGGTACCGTGACGCTGGATGGCATTGATACAACGGATAACAAATCCATTGACTTCTCCGGCACCCTGACGAATGTGCCGCGCGAACCCGATGGCATTGCCTGGCTGGGTAATGACAAGGTAATTACCGCCAATGAAGGCGATTTATTCGGCGGCAGCCGCGGTTTCAGTATCTTCAACCGCAGCGGCAAGGTGATATATGACGCCGGAACGGAATTCGAGTACCTGGCGGCGTCTGCCGGCCACTATCCGGAAAAACGCTCCGACAACAAAGGCAGTGAACCTGAAGGAGTCACAACAGGGCGCTTTGGCAATGAAACGCTGGTTTTTGTTGGTTCTGAACGAGCCAATTTTGTCGGCGTGTACACAGACAAAGACCAGTCACTGGAATACAAGCAGCTATTGCCGACCGGTGCGGGCCCGGAAGGCTTGCTGGCAATACCGCACCGCAAGCTTTTTATTGCATCCACCGAAGTGGATTCACCCGTTCGTTCTCAAATCAACATCTTCCGCCTGGAACAGGAACCCGCATCTTATCCGCAGATCGAGTCCGCCCGTCAGGCTGATGGCAAGCCGATCGCCTGGGGAGCCTTGTCGGGTCTAGCTGCCGACAAGGATGATAAAAACCGCCTGTATACCATTCACGACAGTTTCTATAACAATA
>CAZDYN010000223.1:0-4380 GCA_964509635.1 uncultured Nitrosomonas sp.
AGGCATCGTCATCGTTCCTGATATGAACAATGTCATAGAACTGGCCTTCATAAGCCATTTTCAGCGATTTGTAGAAGCGATCCGTGTAATCCTGCAATAAACGGATAAGCATATCTTCCTGTTTGCGTATGTCCGCAATATTACGAATCACCAGCTCGGCTTGCGGAATATAAAGCGTGTACCAGTCATCGCGCGTTCGGCAGAAATCCATCAATCGTGTGCGCTCCAGGCGCAAATTGCTCCAGCTTCGTTGTTGTTTAAATTCCTGGATTGCCAGATAAATCCGGTCAAAATCAAACAGTGCCATGATGGCGCTTGCAATTTTGCCTTTATTGCGAATGCTGGCGGTTGTTGTGATGCTGGTTTTATCCTGCGTGCTCAGGGCTTCTATCTTGGGATATAAATCCAGATCGATAGACACCTTATTGATTCTTCCCTCAAACTCGCCCGGTACTTCGTATAACCATGGAAAATGCGTGCGTTTGAATCCCTTGATCTGGTTGTCCTTATAGCCATCTTTCAGCGCCAGGGACTTCAGCTTGCTTTCAGGCAGATTGATGCGGGTTTCAAAATCAAGTTCGATAATCTCATCGGACGGGGTAATGCCTTCTTCTTTCAGATAATCTTTAAAAGCGGCCATATAACCCGCATTCACCCCGAAAATATTCAGCGTTTCCAGTCTTTCCAGGTGTATCCCTTTGGGGCGTTGCCCAGGCGTGCTGCGTTTGAGCGAATACGCTCTGCCTTTCAAGCGCACGCCGCGCCCGAATAATTGAATGATCTGCGAGCCTTCGCCTTGGCCCATATTGAGCAAGCCCATTGTGGATACACGCCAACTGCTCCAGCCTTCGGTAAATTTGCGTGAGCCGATCAATACATGCATCCGGCTATCTTTGCTATTGAGTGTGCCAAATAGCGATCCGGCAAAATCATCCGCTTCGGTATCAAACAATTGCACATTCGCGGATTTTTCAGCTTCTTTAAAAAAACCGGCATCATCGCCAATATTGATCAATCCGAACGGTTCCGCATCGCCAACCCGCAGCGCCAGTTCTCCTTTGCTCCGTTTCAGATTGACTACTTTCAGCCGCTGCCGCGCATCGGTATTGAACAGCAATTTAAGAATGCCGGAATAAACAATGTTGGCATTAAATGGCATCAATGGCGTAAAGCGGTTATGAAAAATATTATCACCCTTGGCATCCAATAAGCGTGCGGTATTGGCAAGCAAGTCCGCCAACCATTTTTTAGTATCAACTTCATCATTCAGAAACCCCGCCAGGAATCTGACAACATTCAGAATATCTGAGTCTTCACCCGAGACGGTATTGCCGACAAACACCCACAGCGGTTTTTCGATGTTGAAATCAACCAGCCTGTCACGGTTTGTGTGCCACAGGTATTGCTGTTGATAGAAACTTAGCAGGCAGGCGGTGAAATATTGCCGTGCGATATCCGGCCGGTCGTAGTCTTCATTTTTCAGATTCAGAATCAGCGACTCTTTGCCATAGCCGTCTTCGTAGAAAAACTTGTAGGAGTAATCAAACAGAATGCTTTTGGCATAAATCTCCCGCGTCGCCATTGCGCGCGCTTTGCGTTTTTCTTCTCGGGTTAGCATCAATTGCTGTATTTGCGACTCATCTAATCTTCTCAGATTGGCTGTTTCAAACAGCATTTTGGCTTTTCTCTTGATCAATTCCTGCTCTGCTTTGACGACGGTTAAACCCTTTGCCACCGCCTGACCGAAGGTGGCGGAATATTCGAAAGCGAAACCACCGCGCACCAGCACTTCACGGCGGCTCATCCAGGCACCTGCTTCCTTACTGGTGCCGCGATGCCCCTCATCAATCAGCACCAGATTATTGCCTTCAAAAGCTTCCACTGCGACCGTCTTATCGCCCATTTCATCGCCCAGCTTATTGATGTCGATGATTTCAATCGTGCCTTTGAAAACACCGCTGCGATTTTTATCGAACAGGCGGGAGAAACCGAAACCAGAAAGCTCCAGTTCGTCCAAATGCTGGCGCGACAAACCTTCATTGGGTGTCAGCAGAATGATGTTGTCGGGAAAGATATCTTTCCGGTCTTTCTGGAAATAGTGCAAGTACTGGAGAATGTTGACATGCAGCAACAACGTCTTGCCGCTGCCGGTGGCATTCCAGAACGCCAGCTTGTTCAGTTCATCCGCAGCAAAAGGCTGAAATCGTTCACCCGGCTCCAATGTGTCGTTATAGACCTGCATTTCCCTATTCAAACCGTCCAGCAATTGCTGTCGTTGATTGAAATACCAGTCCAGATAAATCTCGGTGAATAACAGCGAAAGATACTGGAAATACTTCATATTGAGCACAGTGCCTTCGATCTTGTTGCGCTGCCCGGTGATGGCATTCCAATGCTGCACGATATTCAGATCATAGCGGCGCAGATCCTGCTGATCGATCAGATCCGGCTGGAACAGGTCGTGCTGCAAAGCATGAAAAAAACCGCTTTGTCCGTCCTCTTCGATTCCTTCATGCCGGTCTTCCCCCAGCCGGTTTTTCAGTGCCAGCAAATTGCCGCCATTGAAAAAACTCATCATAAAGTTGTTGAGCACCAATTCATGGTGAAAGCTGCGGCTCATTTTTTACCTTCAGGCCTGGTATCGGCGATGTGATCACGATTACCCTCGCGTTGAACTGTCAAATAATTTTTGACAGTTGCTTCCGGAATCAACTCGCCTTCTTCATGAATACTGCGGATATGGTGGCTGATATTCTGTTTGGAGGTCTGAAACAATTGCGCCATTTGCTGCTGAGTCAACCAAAGCGTTTCGTTTTCCAGTCGCGTCTCCAGCCGAACTGTGCCGTCCTCGCTTTGATAAAAAATGATCTCGCCGGTCATGACGCGCCATCCACGGCAAACATGCGGCTTAAAAATTCCGCCTCAATCTGGCGGATTTTCAAGGTTTTGGTGATGCCGCCTTCCGCCTCGGTGGTGATGAAAACCGCCGGGATATTGTGGTCGCCATTGATATAGACCACATCGAATTCGCTGTCCGCCGGATTGATCGCCAGTTTGCCGCACAGGCGGTTCAATTGTTCATAATCCACCCGTTCCACATCGCGCCACAATACCAGCGTTTTCTCACCGGTCGGCAGCCAGCCGGTGACCGTTACAAGTCCTTGTTCCATCTGCATGTTGATATGCTTCACACGCAAGCCGATCAGGTAGTTGAAAGTTTCCACCAGGTCTATGCTGCGCTCTTCATAAGCACCGGCAGAATCCACGGTGACTTTGAGCGCGCAATCGAACGGTTTATGGAATTGTTCTACCGATAGCAGCGAATCACGGCTTTCGATATCCAGCATATAACGCAGCAGATAATCTTCCTGGGCGGATTGCGGCAGGGTATCGAGCAGGTCTTGTTGTTGTGCCGTGCGGCGTAGTTGCAGATTGTTCAGCGTATCTTCGTAGCTTTCCAGCTTAAGCACCTTGAAGGCATGAGAAATGCCGGTTTCCGGGGCAGCCGCCTTGCCGTCCTTCCAATCGGCGGAATGAACGACTTTCTGGATGCGGGGTTTCAGGACGGTATCGAAGTATTCGCCTTGTTCGACGAGGATGTATTTGCGGTTGCCATTATCTTCTCGATTGAGATTAATGACGGCGTGAGCAGTAGTACCGGATCCAGCGAAATAATCAAGTACAAGATCTGATGAATTGCTAATGATATGCAACAGCTTTTGAATTAGTCGTACTGGTTTTTGAGTAGAAAAAGCGCCTTCTCGTGAGAAAAGATCGCTACCTTCCTTGAGACCTTCCTGGGAATGCCCCGATGATTGATGATCCCACCATGTCCACGGAACCATGCCTTCCATTTCACTGAGAAATCTTTTGACTGCTGGGCGGCCATTACCGTTTTTGCCAAAGATGAGACGCTTATCTGCTTTCAGTTTTTCATAATTATCTTCAGTGACCATCCAGCAACGCCCGGGAGGAGGGCTTAAAATACGCCCATCAGGCGTTTCAATTTCATACATCTGGTTAGCCCGAAAGCCAGGGGCTGTAAAATTGTCCGCTTTCCAAGGGCCGCGAGGATCGTTATCAGGATTGGAAAACTGTTTAGTTTGCTCGTCACCAAGCGGCAATAAATTTCGTTGTGCTTTAAAAGCGGAAGGGGCAGTTGCGTAAATTAAGAGATATTCATGAGCATCACTGATGGCTTTTCGTATATCCGGCGAGTAACGTTTTTGCCATACTAAATCTGCAATTTTGCTTTCTTCACCATAAATGGCCATTAGCAATAGAGCAAGATTGTTTGCCTCATTATCATCAATGGAGGAGCAAAAACTACTATTAGCCGATTGCAAGACTTTGGTCAAATTAAGCTTTTCTTCAATGCTG
>CAZDYN010000224.1:0-4379 GCA_964509635.1 uncultured Nitrosomonas sp.
CCGCCCATTGAGGGCAGTGTTAGAGCATTCGTCATTGTAATAATCTCCTGATTATGGATTGTGCTTACTCTTCAGTTTTTAATTAAACACATTCTAGCACTCCCCGGATGAGAGTGCCAAATTTTTGAAAAGTTTCGCGGCCACGCCGCGATTTCACTTGGGCTCGATTTGCCAGAGGTGGCTTGCCACGGAGATGCGCGCGCCTAACCATCCCAGCCAGGCTGAAAATAATAACAGGCTGATGCTGTCGGCCGGGGAAAGATGTTGCAGTTGCAAATCAATGTCATAGAGTTGGGCCAGTGTGATGAGTTCTCCATTCATCGTATGGATCGCCAGTGCCATGATCAGCCACGCAGTGGCGCCTCCGGCCAGTCCCTGAATTGCGCCGAAATAAAGAAAGGGACGCCGGATAAAGCTGTCAGTCGCGCCGATGAGCTTGGATATCTCAATTTCATCCCGCTTGGTAAGAATCTGCAAACGGATGGTGTTGAACATGATGGCGATGATGGCGATACTGAGCAGGGTGGCCAGCATGAGGACGGCAAAGCGCCCCAGCTTGAGTAATGCATCCAGACGTTCGGCCCAGGCAGAGTCGAATTGCACATGCTCGATTTCCGCCCAGTTTTGCATGGTCATGCGCAATTGTTCCAACACTTCGGGCGTGCTTTCCTGGGTGTGCACAATGAAGGCATCCGGCAGCGGATTGCGCGCCAGGCTGGCGGCGATATCCGTAAGTCCGCTGCTTTGCTGTAATTGATGTAAGGCAACATCTTTCGGAATGAATTGGAAATTCACAATCCGTGGATCTTCTTCCAGACGCTGTTTGATTATTTCAATACTATCTTTTTGCGCATCCAGTTTAAGAAACAGGCTCATTTGCGGGGAGCCTGCCGTTTGCCCGGAAATGGATTGCAGGTTTTGCATCAGTATATAAATGCCTGCCGGGAGGCTCAGCGCAATGCCCATCACAGTGATGCTGAGCAAGCTGGTGGCCGGAGTGGCAATCAGCCGTTTGAGCGTAAGAAAAAATACGAACCCGTGTTGCATCAGCCATGCGCGTATCATGCGGCCAGTTTTCCTTGTTTAAGTGACAGGATGCGATGTTGTGTGTCTTCCAGCAGGGATGCATCATGCGTTGCGATCAGCACGGTGACGCCCACTTGGTTAAATGAGGTGAACATGGTCATGATATCCCGGGCATAGTCAACGTCCAGGTTGCCGGTCGGCTCATCGGCAATAAGAATGGCAGGGCGGTGCACGACTGCGCGCGCAATGCATAAGCGCTGTCTTTCTCCGCCCGATAATGCAATGGGCATGGTTTTTTCTTTTTTTAACAGGCCTACTTTATCCAGTGCGGCGCGGACACGGGCGGCTACCAGGGCGTTATCGAAGTTGCTGATTTGCAGCGGCAGCAAAACATTGTCAAAAACACTGCGATCGAACAGCAGCTTGTGATCCTGGAAAATAAAGCCGATCCTGCGGCGTAAATAAGGAATCGCGGCCGGTTTGAGCTGGGCAATATTTTGTCCGCTGATCGTGATCGTGCCGGAAGTCGGGCGCTCGAGTGCAGCGATGAGCTTTAGTAATGTGCTTTTGCCCGCGCCAGAGTGTCCGGTGAGAAATACCATCTCGCCGGATTCCACCGCGAGATCCACGTTATTCAGCGCAACGTAGCCATCGGGATAGCGTTTGGAGACATTTTTAAAGGTGATCATTGTGCGTAATGCTGCCGGTAGCGTTTAATCAAACAATGCATCAACAAACTCTTGAGCGTCAAACGGCCTTAAATCATCCAGGCCTTCGCCGACACCAATAAAGCGCAGCGCCGGAGGATTTTCCGGGTATTGCCCGGCTATCGCCGCGACGACCCCGCCCTTGGCTGTGCCGTCCAGCTTGGTCAGGATCAGGCCGGTGACACCCAGCGCTTCATCAAAAGCTTTCACTTGCGTGATGGCATTTTGTCCCGTGTTGGCATCGAGCACCAGCAATACTTCGTGCGGCGCATCGGGCATGGCTTTGGCGATGACACGCTTGACTTTCTTGATTTCTTCCATCAAATGCAGTTGTGTGGTCAAGCGTCCGGCGGTATCCGCCAGCACGATGTCAATGCCGCGCGCTTTGGCTGAGTTGACGGCATCAAAAATCACGGCGGCCGGATCGCTTTTTTTATCCGGATCACTGTCGGGTGCGATCACGGTGACATTGTTCCGCTCCCCCCAGGCAATCAATTGCTCGCGCGCGGCGGCGCGGAAGGTATCACCGGCGGCCAGCAATACCGATTGGCCCTGCGTCTGGAAATATTTGGCGAGCTTGCCGATGGAAGTGGTTTTTCCCACGCCGTTGACGCCTGTGATCATGATGACGAAAGGTTTGTGCGTGGTGGTATCCAGCGGCTGCGCCAGCGGTTCCAGCATGGCGATGAGTGATTCCTTGAGCGCCTGCTTGAGTTGCACGGAATCCGTCAAGGCGTCGCGCTTGACTTGTTTGCGCAAGTTTTCAAGTAGCTGCTGGGTTGCGCTGACGCCAATGTCGGAAGTTAATAAAATGGTTTCCAGTTCTTCATAAAGCGCTTCGTCGATTTTGCCGCCGCCAAACAGACCCGAGAGCTGTTTGCCCAGATTCTGCCGGGTACGCGCCAGACCTTGCTTGAGCTTGCTTGCAAAGCTCGTTGATTCATTGGCGCTGACTTCGGGCCCGGCTTCAGGCGTAATCTGTGTTTCGACCGGGTCTGCGGGATTCTTTTTGGATTTAAAAAAACTAAACATTCTGGTAGGCTCTACTATGCATTGGAATTCTCAAGGCTTAATTTTATTCTGTTTGCTTACACTTTGGTTAGTAAAAATGAAACCTGATGATCGACTTACCTTGTTGCGCCCCTTTTCTTTTTCCGGCTTGCTAATAATAAATCTGCTGATTTCATTCCCGGCGCTTGCCAATCCGCACGAATATATACTCGATAATGGCCTGAAACTGATTGTAAAACAAGATCATCGCTCGCCGGTCGTGGTGACGCAGATCTGGTACAAAGCGGGCAGCATTGACGAAGTGAACGGCGTGACCGGTGTCGCGCATGTTCTGGAACATATGATGTTCAAGGGGACGGAAAAAGTTCCGAATGGCGAATTTTCAAAAAGAATCGCCGCCGCGGGCGGACGCGAGAATGCTTTCACCAGTTACGATTACACCGCCTATTACCAGCAATTGCATAAGAATCATTTGCCTATGGCGATGGAGCTGGAAGCGGACCGCATGCGCAACCTGGTTCTGACCGGGGAGGAGTTCGCAAAAGAAATCAATGTGGTGATGGAAGAGCGGCGCTTACGCACCGACGATCAGGCACGCTCATTATTGTATGAAAAAATGATGGCAATGGCTTACCAGTCGCATCCTTACAAAAACCCGATCATTGGCTGGATGAGCGATCTGGAAAATATGCATGTGAATGACGCGCAGGAATGGTATGACCGCTGGTATGCGCCCAATAATGCGATACTGGTTGTAGTCGGAGATGTCGACGCGGAGCAGGTATTCCAGCTGGCGAAAAAAAATTACAGTACTATTCCGGCGCGTCCCCTATTACCGATCAGTGACCGCAAACCTCAAACCGAGCCGCCGCAAGCGGGCACCAAGCGTATAACCGTCAAGGCGCCGGCTGAATTGCCCTATCTCATCATGGGATATCATGCGCCGGCGATTAGAGATGTCATGACAGACTGGGAGCCCTATGCGCTGGAGATACTGGAAGGCGTGCTGGATGGCCATGCATCGGCCAGACTGAACAAATCCCTGGTGCGTGAAAGTCAGATCGCCAATTCGGCCAATGCCGGGTATAGCGCAACGGCTCGCGGCCCGAGTATCTTTTTTCTGAGCGCTGTGCCGCGCGCCGGTAAAACAGTTGATGAACTGGAACAGGCGCTGCGGGGCGAAATTGGGAAAATTATCAAGGACGGTGTCACCGAGCAGGAATTGGCGCGGGTTAAGGCGCAAGTGGTGGCCGGGCATGTGTATCAGCGCGATTCCACTTTCTCGCAAGCCATGCAGCTTGGCCGGCTGGAAAGTACGGGGCTGTCTTACCGGGATGCCGATACCATTCTGGAGAAGCTGAAAGCGGTAACCGCCGCGCAGGTGCGTGATGTGGCAAAAAAATATTTCAATGATGACAGTCTGACCGTGGCGGTATTGGATCCGCAACCGCTGGAGCAGAAAGCACCGGCTAAAGCACCGGGTGGATTAAGGCATTGAGCTGACTGAATTTAATGAGATTCCGACAGCGGCCTGGAATGATGGATAACCGGGCTGCTGTCAGAGTGGAATGGCGGCAGTTCTTAACAGGCCGTTGAAAAACTATCTGCGTTGCCGCTACGGTGTTAAAAACAGGC
>CAZDYN010000225.1:0-4360 GCA_964509635.1 uncultured Nitrosomonas sp.
CGGGTAAGTACTGGCGATAAAATCCTCCACATTGTTATAAAACAGTTCGCGGTAGATTTTCATGCGCCGCTCTTCGATCGCCTCGGGACATGGATGCTTTTCCGGGTTACGGATATGCGCCGCAAAAGCGTATTGTTGCCGCACAAAACCGGGACGGTCAGCCGTGTTGTGCGTGGTCACCGGTTTGATCCAGCCATTTTGCCTGCAATGTGTGAATGACCGTCACCTCTTGCAGCAATTCATCCAGCGGCGGAAGGTTGAAATCACGCTCCAGCAAGGTCGGCATGACGCCAAAATACTGATAGGCTTTTTCGAGCAGTTGCCAGACAGGATCAATGACATCGGCGCCATGCGTATCCACAATCAGATCTTCCGCTTCCTGATAGTGTCCGGCAACGTGGATATAACGGATACGTCCGGCTGGCAGCCGCCGCAGGAATGCTTCGGCATCGTATTGATGGTTGATGCTGTTGACATAAATATTATTGACGTCCAGCAGCAAATCACAATCCGCTTCCTGCAGCACGGCATTGAGAAAATCAATCTCTTCCATTTTCTTGCCCGGCGCCGCGTAGTAAGAAACGTTCTCCATTGCGATGCGTTGCTCCAGAATATCCTGGACACGCCGGATACGATCCGCCACATAATGCACGGCCTCTTCCGTAAACGGAATCGGCAGCAGATCATACAAATGCCCGTCGTCACTGCAATAACTTAGATGTTCACTGTAGTACCGGATCCGGTGTTCTTTCAGGAAACGTTTCAGCCGTTGCAAAAAAGCTTCATCCAATGGTGACGGTCCGCCGATTGAAAGCGATAAGCCATGACAAATAAAAGGAAAATTTTCGGTCAGCTCACGAAACTTCTTTCCGTAACGCCCGCCGACACCGATCCAGTTCTCCGGCGCTACTTCCCAGAAACTCACCTGTTGCGTGGTTTGATCCGCCAGCGCGCTTAGCAGCGGACGCCGCAGACCAAGACCAGCGCCATGAACAGGATAATGCTTACTGCTCATGGATGATGCGAGTTACTTTTTGGAACCGCATTTACCTTCACCGCATTTACCTTCTTTCTCGGATTTCTTTTCACCGCATTTGCCTTCCATATTTTGCTTCATTTCGTTTTTGCTGCCGCACTTTCCTTCGCCGCATTTGCCTTCCTGGCCGGTTTTCTTGCCGCCGCATTTACCTTCCTGGCCGGATTTGTCCGCGCTGCCCGCATCGGCAAGCTGCATATAACCGCCGTTTAATTCATTCATGGCAAAAGGATTGGCAGCCGTATCAGCCGAGAGGTTACCGGCAGCCAAGCTGGTTACCAGCGCAGTGCCCAATGCAAATGAAACTGGTCTTATTGATTTTTTTGACATATTGTTTCTCCATAAAAATTGCTGATCACAGCAAACAGTAATCATAGCGCCAAATCAGCCCAAAGTCCCTGGTTTCTCAAACGCTGCATGATTGGCACAGGCCATCCGCATAAAAATTTCAGTCTGCAACCCGGCTCGGACTGTCAGACCTATTTTCATCGGATTAACATCAATCTGATCTATCTTGCTTTTTTTGCATGCGCCTCTCTGATAAACTCAGCGCTTCGAAAAATATTATAAAAATATGCCTGCTAATTAAGGAGCTCCGAATGTTTGACAAACCCAACCAGCTTATTTTTTACATCAATGTAATCATTGTTGTTTTTGGTGTTCTGGTCGCACTGCTGACGAATTTCGTTGTGATTGGGCTAGTATTTGCTATCAGCGCAGCGTTACTGATTTATGATCAAATCAGGCAAAACAAATCCGCATTCTCCATCGCGGATTTAAGAAAAATACTGACTGTGCACGATACCTGCGGAAAAAAAGCGACATTGACACAAACACAGATGACAACCGCTTGTCATGTCGATAATTCGGAATACTGGTTTAGAAATATTCGCGCCATCGGCAGCATCAGTCATTTCCGGATCAACAACACCGATCCGGCCGAACAAAGAAAGGAAAGCGGAAACTATCAGGTTTGCATGAAATTTCCCCCTGAGTTAAAAGTCGTTAACGGTACCGACTTAACGCTCACATACGAATATGAAGGTGCTTTCACCCAAAACGAAGGTATTCTTTCTCATGTCATCGACGATGAGACGCAGCGATTGCATCTGGCCGTTGAATTACCCGGAGGACGCGCCATTTCAACCGCCCGTTTTTTCTGCCTGCATGACGGTAAAGAAGAAGCGCTGCTACCCCCTGTGATCACCGGGCAAACAAAAATTGAAGCGGATATCAAAAATCCGAAACGGGGAGCGGAATACTGCCTGCAATGGAACTGGGAAGAGGAAGGCTTGATCAAGAAAGTCAGTTGTCTTTTCTAAACTGCCTCCTGCCCGTTTACCGCGGCAGAATTGAATAAACAAAACGGTTACTTGAATTTTCCAGCCAATCAGACTGGATTGAAAAATCCAGTCTGTACAGTTTTTCACCGCTGCCATTGATAGCACAAATATCTCAAACCCTTGAACCTGCTTAAAGCGCTCGCTGCGATCAGCAGCATGACCTTCATATCGCGCATTCTCGGTTTTTTACGCGATATCATCATTGCGCGCAGTTTTGGCGCGGGAATGGAAACCGATGCATTTTTTGTCGCATTCCGTATTCCCAATCTGTTACGGCGATTATTTGCCGAAGGCGCGTTTTCGCAAGCATTTGTTCCGATTCTCGCCGAATACAAAAACACCCGCACACCCGAAGAAACCCGCGGCCTGATTGATCACATCACCCTGCTCCTGGGCGTCACACTGTTTATTGTCACTGTTGCCGGTATAGTCGCCGCGCCACTGATCATCTATGCCAGCGCACCAGGATTCTCCGCCGATCCGGAAAAATTCAATCTGACTGTAGCCCTTCTGCAGATTACATTCCCTTACATCTTATTTATTTCCCTGGTGGCTTTGGCGGGAAGCATACTCAACACCTACGGCAGGTTTAATGTCCCTGCAATCACACCGGCGCTGCTGAATGTAGCGTTTATCGGTTGCGCGCTGTGGCTCGCGCCATTGCTTGATCCGCCGGTTCTGGCGCTGGCCTGGGCGGTTTTTATCGGCGGCGTGCTACAACTGGCTTTTCAGATACCCTTCCTGCTGCGCCTTAAACTGTTACCGCATATCCGCTTCAAAAACCCGGACACCGGAGCCTGGCGGGTGATCAAATTAATGGGGCCGGCGGTTTTTGGTGTGTCGGTCGGTCAAATCAGCCTGCTGATCAACACCATCTTTGCCTCGATGCTGGTTACCGGCAGCGTATCCTGGCTTTATTATGCCGATCGCTTAATGGAATTTCCGGCCGGTCTGCTAGGCGTTGCGCTAGGCACAATCCTGTTGCCATCGCTGGCACGGCACTACAACAGTAACAGTACCGGAGAATATTCCCGCCTGCTCGACTGGGGATTGCGCATGACGATATTACTGACCTTGCCGGCAGCGCTGGCCTTGGCATTATTGGCAACACCGTTAATTACCACACTTTTTCATCACGGCGCATTCACTGATCACGATGTATGGATGACACGCGAAGCTCTGATCGCTTATAGCGTGGGATTGCTCGGATTAATCCTGGTCAAGGTGCTCGCCCCCGGATTCTATGCCCGCCAGAACATTAAAACCCCGGTAAAAATCGCCGTCATCACACTGATTGCCACACAACTGATGAATCTCGCTTTCATCATCCCTTTCAAGCACGCCGGCCTGGCATTGGCCATCGGTCTGGGCGCTTGTCTCAACGCAGGCTTACTGTATTACAAACTACGCAGTCATAAAATTTATCAACCGCAACCCGGATGGGGCATTTTCATTCTGAAAATATTCACCGCGTTGACGCTGATGGGCGTTGTTTTATGGTTTGCCACAGGCAGTGATGCTTCCTGGCTGACTGATTCGACAATGGCGCGCGCCGGACGGTTAAGCTGGATAATCATGGCAGGCGCATCCAGCTACTTTGCCGCTTTATGGCTATTGGGATTCCGTATCAAAGACTTTACCAAGCAACAGGCGATATAACATGCAACTCAAGGAACAGATGCGCCCAAACCCAATCCGGATTCTCCATTGCGCAACAGATGGATAACTGACACCAGAAATCCAAGCTGATAGAGAAGCTCAGAAAAGAATCACGTGGATCGCTGGAAAGGCAGCAGACCGGTCAAGCAGTGAATACCACCGCAAACCGGGAACCTTGCCCTTTTGTGCTGTCAAATGAAACCGTCCATCCATAACCGCTCACAGATACGTTGGACGATTGACAAACCCAACCCGGCTCTGTTCGTATTGCCTGAACTTTTTACCGTATAACCTCAGTAGTGTCCGGCAATTTAACCAAGAT
>CAZDYN010000226.1:0-4359 GCA_964509635.1 uncultured Nitrosomonas sp.
CAAACTAACTTAATGGAGCCTTAATGAGCCGCGCAGAATCTCATGGGATAAGTTGTAGCCCTGATTAATCGTCTGCAGAATTTTGTCAATATCCGTTTCAAGCCTGATATTCAAACGGAATGCTTGTCCGTCTTTCACCTCGGGATTATTCCCCAATAAGGACAGTTTGGCTACCAGATCATGCGTCACTGATTTGTCGAGATCCAGCGATAGTTCCGTGTAGTGGAAATCCTGCATGGCTTGCAGCAGCAAATTCATCTCCTTGCCGGAGGAAGCCAGCAGTTGCGATGCTTTCTCGGATTTGAAGCGCAACACCCCCGGCATTTTGGCTGCAAGATGGCCGTTCCTGATCGTAACCTGCTTATCTTCCAGAGTGAGCGGAATCTGACCGTCGAGATGCCCGGTTCCGGTTAGTCCGTCAACATTGATCAGGTTGAAAAAAGCTTCCATATCGATATTGCTGATGCGTATCAAGGTATCGGAGTGCGCGGCGGCCGGATCGATGATGGTGGGAACCACGGACACCAAGCCATTCAGCATGGAAAACTGCGCTTTTTCAATAGCGATGCGAGGCGGATCGGCGCTTTGGATATGGTAGGAAACCAGCAGGTTTTCCAGCGGAATGCCGGCATCAAGGCGCCGGAGTGTGATGGATTGCTGTGGTGGGCTGCCGGGCGATAATAAATCCGTCAAATTGAGTTTTATATTCAGATCGCTGAGTTTCGTGTTTTCACGTGCAAACGATAGATTGCGCAACTCGACCGCCGCGCGGCTGTTGCGGATGCCTGCGCTGGACCATTTGAGCCGGGCGCTCGCGCTGAGGTGCCCGCTGACCGCTTTGAGTTGTGCGAGAAGAGGGGAGAGGGTGCCTGGTTGCAAACCGTCCGGCGCAAAATTTAGAGGAACAATCTCCGCTTTTAACTGGCCGTCACCGCTATCAGGGGCATGTTTGCCGGTGATTTTCAAATAACGCAGATGCGGCACGCCGCCCGTCACGTTCAATGCATACACTGCCGGTTTTCCATCGACGGCTTCATTGCGGATGTTTCCTGAAATGGCCAAGGTTGCGAACAGCGGTTCGGGTGCCGCATGCTGCAACCGGCCGATGGCAAAATCAGCGGCAGTGCCAATCTTTGCGTCATTCAGATGCAAAGTGGCTGAGATGCCCTGCAATTGCACATGGGATTGCGGCAGCGAGAAAGCCGCATTGCCGATAGTAAACCGGCCTTGATAGTTCTTGCCGCTATCGAGTTTTCCGGTCAGGGTTATTTTTCCAGGATCGATCTGTGCTTCAATTGCCGGAGATTCGGTGCGGTCAACGAGCAAGGTAAGTTTTTCAGGCATGATCGCAATAGCATGTGTCAGCGCCAGACCCTGAGGACTTTTTGCCCATTCCAGATCGGCCTGGGGGATTGAAAATTTTGGCGCATTCCGGAAATGCACGGCCGTGCCGGAATCGATCTGGCCGAATGTGATCTGTCCGGGGGTGCGCAAGCCGATGCGCCAGCTATCCTGGCCGGAGGCAACCTGCATTGGTAAGGAAACGGACAATTGCTGAATTTTCAGAGGCTCCGCAGACAGTTGCCCGCCATCGATCTGCAGATCAAGTGTTCCTGTCCAGGCCTGCGCTAATCCGCGGATATCGCCGTGAAGGGTGATTCGATCGATGGATGAAGTATCAGATGACCGTGCCGCCGGTTCTTCGCCAGTCTGTCCGGGCACCGGGATTGCTGATTCTTTTCCCGGAAGCTTGATACCGGATAGTGCGAGCGCAGTTTGAATATGTTGCAGCCGCAATGCTGCGAATGCGAACATTGCTTCGCCTGTGAAGCTGGAAATTTTCGCTTCGGGTAAATCCAGCATGCCGTCAGAAACCGTGATTTTGCCCTGGATATTTCCTTGTGTATCCAGCGTCACGGCCAGTAAGCCTTTGGCTTGAACAAGCGCGCCGGAAACGGCCGTATTGAAATGTATCGTTTGTGTATCCGGGCGGGTGCGGGCAATATCGCCGGATAGCGCAACCGTGACATCGCCGGCCGCCCATTGTACGCGAATGGCAGAATTTCTCAGTGAGAAATCAGGCAGCCAGGGAATGCGGATATCTTTTCCGGCTGCTGATGTCATGGGTTTCATGGAATCCGGAGACGGGCGCGCTTTGCTTAGATCCAGCGTTACTTGCAAATCGCTGATCTCAACTGAAACCGGCTTTCCGGCAAGTAGATCCTGCAACTGCCAGGTCACCAGCAGGCTATCCACGCGCAATTCCTTGTTCTTGCCAGCCGTCAGACCGCTCAGACGGAAAGTATTGAATGAAACATCAAGACCGGAAATGGATTGCAGCGGCAAACCCTGTTTACTCAACTGATCGCTGAGCAACGTTTCCAGCAGGGGATGGCGGAATAGATAAAGACCCGCTCCGGTAAAAACGATGAGACCGGTCAGGATCAATAATCCGGTTTTTAAGAATTTACCCATGGGATGAATGGATCGTGGTTGCAAGCATTCATTATGCCCTCAATTAAACTGTGCTGATTGGCTTCATCTTAACCCTTTGACAAGATATCATAATCCAATTACTTTGCTTTATTTTATGTTTTGCCACTTATGAATGAATCGCTACTGAGCTGTTTCACCTTTTATACTATGCTTCTTTTGATCAGAGATTGCCTTTTTATTTGCGGCCGTTAAAAAAATATGGATTTATTGACCCAGGGTTTACTCGGCGCCACAATGGCGCAATCGGGCGCCAGGCAGCAGGAAACGCGCATGGCAACCGGTATTGGTTTTTTGGCAGGCATTGCTGCGGATGTTGATATTCTGATTCAATCAGAGAATGACCCGCTGTTGACGATCGAATTTCATCGTCATTTTACGCACTCGCTGTTCTTTGTGCCGCTGGGCGCCTTGATTGTCGCGTTGCTGCTGTGGCCGTTCCTGCGTAAACGCTTGCCCTTTTCCCGTTTGTACTTATTTACTTTCCTGGGCTATTGTCTGAGCGGCGTGCTGGATGCCTTTACCAGCTACGGTACCCATCTGCTGTGGCCGGTGAGCGATGCGCGCGTGGCGTTGAATATCATTTCCGTGCTGGATCCGGCTTTCACCCTGATCTTGCTGGTTGCCGGGGTGATTGCTTTCAGGAAACACGCTCATGCTGCGGCGCGTATCGGATTATTGCTGGCGGCCGCTTACCTGTCGTTTGGCTGGGTGCAATTGCAACGCGCTGAAACAGTGGCTGAAGCAATGATCGCCGAAAGAGGGCATCGCGCGCAAGAATTGCTGGTCAAACCCACACTCGCCAATCTGGTGTTATGGCGCTCAATCTACGAATTTGACGGCAGACTTTATGTGAATGCCATCCGTGTCGGCCTGTTTTCCGAACCGCGCGTTTATCCGGGAGAATCCGTTGAAAAATTTGTGCTGGAACGCGATCTGAGCACACTGCCGGCTTCATCGGTACTGGCGCAGGATATTGCGCGCTTCAGCCATTTCTCGGCAGGATTGCTTGCGATCCGGCCGGAGCAGCCGAATGTTCTCGTAGACGTACGTTATTCCAATCTGCCGATGACCTTGGCGCCGCTATGGGGCATTGAGATCAATCCGGAACAACCGGATCAGCATGCGAAATATACACTTTATCGGGATTCATCGAGTGCGACGCGCGAGAAATTTCTGAAGCTATTGCTGGGTGAGCATGTTTTGGATTGATACAAATTGATTGAAACAGTCGGTTCGGTTATTTCAAGTTAACAATCCATTTGCGATACAACCGCTCCGCCACTGCATTCAGTGCCGCCACCCGCTCAGGCAGATTCTTTTCGATCTCGGCAATGGATTGCACCGATGGTTCGTTGATGCTGGCCAGTTCTTCCGCGCCCACACTGCACCAGTCAATAATCAGGCGTTCGGTCATCTCCACATGGCATTGCATGCCCAGATGCATGCCCATCGCAAAGGCTTGGTTTTCGCAATACGGGCTGGACAGGATGCAGGTGGCGCCTGACGGGATGCTGAAGGCTTCGCCGTGCCAGTGGAATGAATTGAAAGTCGTCAGCTCGTCAAACCAGGCGCGGGCAACCGGGTTGTCCGGCACGGTGACTTCGCCCCAGCCCATTTCCTTGACCGGATTGGCACTGACGATGCCTCCCAGCGCCTTGGCCATGAGTTGGCCGCCGAGGCAATGACCCAGTACCGGCATATCCGCTGCAACTGCCTGGCGGATCAGCGCCAGTGCGTTTTCAATCCACGGCAGATCGTCGTTGACGCTCATCGGCCCGCCCATAAATACCAGTCCGCTGAATTCAGCAATGCCGGTTGGCGGTTTTTCTCCGGCGTCGATTTTAATCAGGCGCCAGGGAATAT
>CAZDYN010000227.1:0-4331 GCA_964509635.1 uncultured Nitrosomonas sp.
TCGAGTTCGAGTAAACACTCCAGTTCTAGCCCTTCCTGTGCATTAGGTTCTAGTTTATCAACCGGCAACGAATCACACGCTGGATAATTAATGAATAAATACTCCAATCCTTCGGTACGTGAATCCAGAGCCGTGACCGTGACCGTAACCGGATCGCAGCCCGCTTGCTGCAAGCTCCGCACCAATTCCCGGATATCGGCTTCGTATTGCTCGCGCGCAAACACCAGCCGAACAAAACCTTCATTGGCGTCGATCAGTGTTTTATCCAGAGCCGGACGCAAACCGGGAATATCCAATTCCCAAACCACGGTACCGGTATCGGGGTGACTGACCAAAATGGATTCCTCCAGATCTGCATGGGGTGCATAGGTGCAAGTGCAGGTAAGTACCTGATGTGCTTCGGGATATTTGATCGAATCGATCAATGAGAATACATCCCAGACAATTCCACGTTCCATCAATTCGTTATTGCCACCTGGAAAATTGGGAACCGCTTGCAGTTTTAAACACGGCGGATTGTAAAAAATGATCTCGCTATACCGGACACGCCAGCCGATGCGGCTTTGCAAGGTGAGTACGGGACGGGTTCCGTTGTCAAGAAAACGAGTCACGGTTTGGTTGTCTCGCGGGTTCTTTTTCCGGATTTCTTAACTGCAACGGCGGGCAGCAGGCTGGTCAACGCCTGATAGCGTTCAAACAGAAACGCCACGCGTTCGGCCTCCGACACGAATGATTTTTTGCCGTATGCGGCATCGGCGGCACGATCCAGCGCTTGATGCGCGCGCACCAGTTGCGGCGGCATCGCCAGCGGATCGTACAAATCGGCCAAAGTCGAGCCGGGAAACAACGCGCGGGCATCGAGCACGGCCTGAGCGGCGGTTTCGATGGCTTTGCGCTGCGCATTGGTGGGTTCAGGCCACGGGAAGTTGTTGTAGACGATGCCGGCAGAATAGCGGTAATCGCTTTTTAAGCGTCCGCATACGGTACGCATCCAGGCGTTGTGCATGGTGGATGTGAGAATGCCGAAATGGTAGAGAGTGGCGTTGGGCAGCATGAATACCAAATCGCTACAAAATGTATCGGGTTGAATGAATCCAAGAGGAATAAAGCTACGTCGTTCAGATGAAACTTTTGGTATAAGTAAATAAGGCGTTCTCGGGATTAATTCCGTTCCAAAACTAGCAGGAGTGGTCGCTGCTTTTAATGTTTGAATGCGTTTGCTACTCAAACGAAATTTCTTAACAGCTTCAACACGAGCAATTGCTTCAGGAATTTGGCGTAATTCGTTTGGAGGGCAATCACCTAACCATAAACACCAACGCTCGTATCCATTAAGAAATTCATCGGCACCAAGCCAGCGATGAAAAAATTTTTCAGCTTTTGGAGCTTGTTTGAGAAATTCATTTTTCTCTTCCTTGGTGAATAAGAAATTACCGTCATCGATTGGCTGACTTCCTATTCCGATTTTCGGTATATTGCAAATAGGTTTGCTACGATTTTCCAAAAATATATTCGGTGCATCCACCAGATAAGGATTGATATTCCCGGCGGAAACGGCATGTGGCTCGCCCTGAATATTTTCATATTCAAAAATAGTTTTCTGTGCAGTTTCGTGCAAACCAAAACCGATAATGACGCAATGCACGGCGGCCTTGCCTTTAGCTTCGCTCATCCATTGAAACGTGCGATGGGCGAAATGAATGTGCACGCCGCGTTGCAGCAGATCCGGCCATAGCACGCCGACTTGCTCGCCTTGCGTGATCGAATTGGTGGAAACGAAAGCAACCTGAGTAGCAGGATTGGCCGTCATGTAATCGGTGGCCTTGCGATACCAGCAACTCACGTAATCCAGCAGCCCGGCATTTTTGGTGTCGTGGAAAATTGCGGCAACGTCGGCACGTTGCGCGTCGTTCAGGAATTTCGCGCCAATGAACGGCGGATTGCCCATCACATAACTGCATTGTTCCGTCGCGATCACCCCGTTCCAATCCAGCCGCAACGCGTTGCCGTGCACGATGCGCGCGGATTTGTTGAGCGGCAGGCGGATGAAATAGCGGCCGAATTCTTCCGAGATTTGCGCGTTCATCTGGTGATCGGTGAGCCACAGCGCGACTTGCGCAATTTGCGCCGGGAATTCCTCGATTTCGATGCCGTGGAACTGATCGACGTTGACTTGCACGATGGCGGAAATGTCGAGCATCAATTGCCCGTCGCCGTGCAATTCGCGCAGCACCTTCAGTTCGAGCAGGCGCAGTTCGCGGTACGCGATCACGAGGAAATTGCCGCAGCCGCATGCCGGGTCGAGAAATTTGAGACCGGCGAGCTTGGCGTGAAACGC
This sequence comes from uncultured Nitrosomonas sp., assembly GCA_964509635.1. Classification (GTDB taxonomy): domain Bacteria; phylum Pseudomonadota; class Gammaproteobacteria; order Burkholderiales; family Nitrosomonadaceae; genus Nitrosomonas. The sequence goes on from CAZDYN010000227.1 coordinate 2,339, forward strand.
TTGCAGGCTTTGCGTTCTGCCCTTGACCGTGCGAGCGGTTTTATCGAACTCGGCGTGCAGTTGATCGAGAAACAGCGGGCGGATCAGCTTCAGGATGTTTTCCTCGGTGGTGTAATGCGCACCGAAGTTGCGCCGCGCGTTCGGCGTCTCGTCCATGATGTTCTGGAACAAGGAGCCGAAAATCGCCGGGGAAATGCCGCTCCAGTCCAGGGCGCAGCAGTACAGCAGCGCGGCGCGCATGTCGCTGTCGAAGCTGGCAAACGGCAGGCGTTCCTCGAACAGCTTGCCGTTGACATACGGAAAACCGGCCAGCGTTTCGTCGAGATTTTGCAGCCGCGCGGTTTCCGGCGTGTTGAGGATGTCGAACAGTTGCGATAACTGTGCCGCCAGATCGCTGCCGTCTTCGCGGGTTTTCTGTTCGATGAATTCGGTAAATTGCGTGCGTTCGAAAATACCGGTGTCCTCGGCGAACAGGCAAAACAGCAAGCGCACCAGATACACTTCCAAGGCATGGCCGGTGTAGCCGATCTGCTTCAGCCGGTCGTGCAGCTTCGCCATGCGCTGCACCGCCTTGGCGTTGACGGGGCTTTGCGGCGATATTTTCTGCGGCTGGTAACCGGCGATGAACCAGAACAGCTTGACATTCTTGTAAAGTTCCTTGAGCGGAAATTCGGTCTGCGTGCTTTCCACCATGTCGTACAGGCGGAAGCGGGCAAAGTCGCTGACCAGCACGAAACGCGGCAATTCGTGCTCCTTCAGACCGGGGAAATAATCGATGGCTTGCTGGTAGGCGCGATCCAGGTCGCGCCCGCGCGATTTGTGCTCGATCAGCAGGTTGCCCTTCCACAGCCAGTCGATATAACCGTCGCGATCGCCGAGTTTTTTGACTTTCTGCTCAAAGCTGCCGATGCGCCGCGATGTGATGCCAAAAACGTTGAAAAATTCGATTCAGAATGGCTTGGCATCGGCGTCTTCGGATTCCGCCCCGGCCCATTCGCGGGAAAATGCCAAGGCGCGATCCTTGATTTCGTTCCAAGCCAGTGCCATGCAGTCTCCGGTGCGTTTACGCCAATGTTAATCCGGGCGATTCTACGTGATCCGCCATGAACGTCAACGCGAGCGGTGCATCCTTTCCCGCAATTAAGGAATCTCTGGATAACTGTCATTTCGAGCATAGCGAGAAATCTCCCAAGGATTCTCACTTTGCCCGGAATGACATGTGAGAATTATTCAGAGCTTCCTTGGCAGGTATGTTGCAAGTTTGCAGCAAAACTTTATACTGTACAGAAAAAATGTACATTAGTGAGGTTTGTTATGACATCGATCAATATAACGGAATTACGGCAACACTTGCCCGAGTATCTCAAGCAGGTACAGGCAGGCGAGGAAGTCGTCATTACCGTGCATGGCAAAGCCATTGCCCGGATCGTGCCCGATCATAAGGAAAGCGAGTGCGACGCGGCGGATAAACGTCTGAAAGCATTACGCGGCACGGTGATCGCCGGGGATATTCTTGCCCTCCTGGATGAAACATGGGCAGGCGATGCTGACAATCTGTGACACGCATGTCCTGTTATTCTGGGCGGATCGTCCGGATCGTTTGACATTACCGGCTCAGGAATCCTTGAATGCCGGTAAAGCCGCCGGTCAATTGGCTTGCGCCGCCATCAGCTTGTGGGAAATAGCCGTGCTGTTCCGGAAAAAAAGATTGATATTGCCGCCGCAACACACGCCCGTTTCTTATATGGAGGATATCGTCATGTCACTGGGATTGCATATCCTGCCGCTGACGCCTGCTATTGCAGGACTAGCCGAAAGCGGCATCATCATTCACGGAGACCCTGGCGACCGGCTGATCGCCGCTACCGCCATTGCATACCGGTCGCCGCTCATCACTGCCGACGAAAAGCTGCGTGCGGTACCCGGCCTGCGCTGCATCTGGTGAACTGAGCGAGCAGGCACGTAGATAAGAGCAGGGTAGAGGCAGGTTCTC
>CAZDYN010000228.1:0-4296 GCA_964509635.1 uncultured Nitrosomonas sp.
ACCGGTTGATCGATAAAGTCGCGCACACCCGAAAAATCAATAATGTCTTCAATACGATCAGCGATTTCAGATTGACTGAGTCCCATAATGGCCGCGCTCATGAGGACATTCTCACGTCCGGTGAATTCGGGATTGAATCCGGCGCCCAGCTCCAGTAAAGCGGCAATGCGCCCATTGACCTGCACTGCGCCATGCGTGGGCGTCAGGGTGCCGCAAATCAATTGCAGCAGCGTTGATTTCCCGGAACCATTGCGGCCCACGATGCCGACGACCTCACCGGGCATTACCGTTAAATCGATATCCTGGAGCGCCCGCAGTTCACGGTAATATTGGCGTGAACCCCACCACCTGTGCGGCCATAAAAATTGCTTTAAACGGTCTCTGGGATGCTGGTACAACTGATAGCATTTGGATAGCCGCAGTGCCTGGATGGCGGGCTCAAAGCCCGTGGTATTAAAGGACATCGGCAAACCCCTTGCGTGTTTTCTGAAACCAGATCAAGCCGATCCAGGCAATAGAGAAAGCCAGCAGATAGTATATGATCAAACCGCTCCAATCGGGCAATTGACCATATAGTATGACGGCCCTGGCTTGTTCGATGACAAAAGTCAAGGGATTGAGAAACAGATAATCACGAACGGATTCCGGCAACGCGGAAGCCGGATAGAAAATCGGGCTGAGAAACAATAGCATGGTCAGGATCAGGCCGATGAATTGACCGATGTCGCGCACAAAAACTCCGATTGAGGCCAGTATCCACGATAATCCCATGATCAGTAATATGAGCGGCGGCAGAATAATAGGTAAAAAAATCAGTGTCCAATGGATCGGATGGCTGATGACCAATAAAAAAGACAGTAGTACCAGAAAACTGATTCCGGCATGAAACAGCGCCGAGCCTAAAGAAACTAAAGGCAGGATTTCCAAAGGGAATATAACTTTTTTAACATAATTCACATTAGCCAGGATCAGACCGGGCGCGCGGGAAAGACACTCCGAGAATAGGTTGAACAGGATCAATCCGGTAAATAATAACAATGCGAAAGCAAATTTATCTTCGTACATATCGTTGCTCTGTGGCAGTCGTACTTTGAATACAACGCCGAAAACAAACGTATAGATCGACAGCATGAGAACCGGGTTGACGAACGCCCATAACAAACCCAGAAATGAACCCCGGTACCGGCCAATCACTTCCCGCTTGATCATTTGCAGAATCAACGGATAGTGTTGCCACGGACTGGGAAAATTTTTAAGAAAGGTGATATTGAACAGACGCAAAAAATTGAGTATGAAGCATTAAGTAGTGCATTATTATCGCAGAAAACAAGCTGGAAATAGCAAGAATGGTGATGTCTTTTTTCGAGCAAATGGCAATCCGATTTTTAAACGGTACGGATAGCGATAGTAATCGATTGAATCGGGTTGAATTAAAAAATGACATGCTTGTTTTTTATTTTTAAAGAGATAGCCGTCAAGCGGCGGTATTAAATAAATACCATTTTAGTGTTGCAGAATGTTGTAAATAAGCAACATGCGAAATGGAAACTTCGGTTGCAGACTTGCAAAGCGGGTTTGTTTTGGGCAGAATGTACTTTAACTTGGCTTTTATGGTATTTTCTGCTAGGCAAAATGCGAGTTGCGCGGAAGCTACATAATAGAGGTCAATGTGAAAAGTGAAAAACTTGCAAGTAATTTACTTTCGTAATTTTTTTTAATTTTTATATCAAGGGAGCTCCCATGGCTATAACGAGTACACAGCAAACTGACATTCTGAAGGTTGTTGCAGGTTTGTTCAATGCGGCACCGGGTGGAACTAATTTGACTGATCTGGCAAACGCTGTTGAAGCTGGCATGACCATCAGGCAATTAGCCGATGTTCTGGCTGCTCACACGCTATTTACTAATGGTGTTATGGGTGGCAAGGTTACAACGGTTGCTCAAGTTGCTGTCTTAATGGATAACTTTGGTTTGACTGTTGGTAATGCGGATGCAACCAGTGCGGATGCGCAGGCGGAAGCTTACTTCACACAACAAATTGAAGCCGGTGTCGGATTCGGTCAAATTGTTTTTGATGCAGTAACCTTTTTGTCAACGACTACAGATACAGCATTTACAACTACCGCGACTTTATTAGCCAATAAGGCATTAGTTGCAGCAGCTTATTCTCAATCGAATTCTTCCACTAGTTTGAGTACATTGCAGAATGTGTTAGCTAATGTCACGGGTACCGCAGCCTTTACACAAGCCGATATCGATGCGATATTGGAGGGAAGCGGATCAACGGGTGGTCAAACATTTACGCTCACTACTGGTGTTGATGTTGGTGCTAGCTTCACTGGTACATCTGGTAACGATACCTTCATTGGTACATCGTCGGCTACCAATCCGACGATCAACTTGGGCGACTCCATAGACGGTGGTGCGGGTACCGATACTCTCAACATCACCACGGACTTAGCGGGTTCTGTTCCGTCACTGGTTACCAAGAATATCGAGAATTATGTAATCAATAATTCCGCGAACGGTTCGCTAGCTGTCAATGGCCTTTCGACTGATCCGGCCAGCGTCAAATTCTTGGGAGGAGGTAACAATACCTTTACACTGAGTGGCGTTGGTGCTGCTACGGTTATTGCATTAGAAAGTGAAGCTGGTCAGCTGACCCTTACGCTTGACGATGTTACTGGTTCGGCCGATGCGCTGTCCCTAAGTCTGAACGGCGCTAAATCCACTGCTAGCGTTGCTGCTAATGGCATTGAAACCTTCAACGTAGATACGACTGGCGCTGATAGCACTATGGCGGGACTGACCGGTGCGCAGGGCTCGAAATTGGTTGTGACTGGCGACAAAGCTCTGACCATTACTGCCGATCTCGCTAACACCTTTACTACGATTGATGCATCTGCGGCTACTGCTGCAGTGCGGGTTGGTGTTGCAACGGGTGGTAACGTAACAGCAACTGGTGGTAGTGGCGATGATCGTCTGCACATTGTCGGTCTGGATTCCAATGACACCATTAATGGTGGTGCAGGGACTGATACGCTGGCAGTGGACGTTGACGTTACTGCCTCCAACGTTTCGAAAGTTACCAATGTAGAGAAGCTGGAATTCACCGCCGCAACTACTCAAGACCTGAGTCTAGTTGCTGCTACTGGTATCAAGACCTTTGTGTTCTCCAATGCTGCTGGCAACGCTGCATACACTAACAACGAAAACAACTTCTTCCACGTTATGTCCGAGAAGACCGCTGGTACATTTGCAGCTACCGCAGCACTGAACGGTCCCGCTGACGTTTTGAATGTTGAATTGTCCAACTCGGATTTGACCACACTAACTGCTTCGAACTACGAGACCATTAATTTGAAATCGACTGTTGGTCTTGGAACCGGCGCGGTTACTAACATCGTTACCACATTGACCAATAGTGCTGCTGCAAGCATCGTAATCACTGGTGATACCGATCTGACTATCACCAATGCGATTGCAGCACAAGGTATCCTAGATGCCTCCGCATTCACTGGCGATCTGACGGTGACTGGCTCAGCCTCAGCTGATGTGATTAAAGGCCGTTCGGGCGTGGATACCATTACTGCCGGTGTCGGTGCTGACGTGGTTACTGGCGGAGCTGGTACGGACATCTTCGTGATAGCCGCTGCTGACTCCACTGATAGCGCATTCGATTCTATTACTGACTACAGTGCTGATGTGTTGCGCTTTGCCGCTGCTGACAACGTGGCAGCAAATGCAGCAGCTGCGCCTGTTGCTACCGTTAGTGCGCAAGTAACGAGCGGCAAGGCAACTTTTGCTGCCGATGATGATCTGCTGTCTGAGAAAATCACGACTCTGATTGCGCACACCGGTACTGATCAAGTGGTATTCTTCGAGCAAGGCTCTGATACCTATGTGTATGGCTCCGGCGCTACTGGTGATGGCAGCGATGACTTCCTCGTGAAGTTGGTTGGCGTAACTGGGTTGGGTAGTATTACTGAATCAACCGTCACTGCCGGCGACTTTTCACTTGTCTAATTTGTAAAGATGGATTGTTAATAAGAAAACCATCTTCCTGATCTATCGTTGAGTGAAGCTCGGTAGGGCGGATAAGCGAAAGCGTCATCCGCCGTAGCTGAATAACAAGAACCTTCGGTCTAGCAATAGGCTGAAGGTTTTTTTCGTTCAAGCCGGTGAGCAAGCAATGTGTACATAACGAGATTGGGGGTAAAGGTGGGTTAAAGGGGTCAGACCCGAATGGCACTAAGTTAAGCTGCTTTAGCATGGTATTTTCCCCTATGCAGAGCC
>CAZDYN010000229.1:0-4281 GCA_964509635.1 uncultured Nitrosomonas sp.
TGCCACCCGGCGCTATTTCTCTTACTGTACCTCGATGAAAAATTATTTTTCCCCTATTCATCTGCTATTTTTCATTTCTCTGCTTGGCATCATGACGGTGCTGATCCAGGTGGAATTGCTGTCCTTCGCTTTCGCCAAACTGGGCTTGCCGCCGGGATTGGGTTTAGTGGTACTGTTTCTTTCCTTGCTGGGCAGCGTTGTGAATCTGCCGGTAACGCGCATTAAAAGCGACGTGCCGGTGCAGGAATTCCCGCCCTCCGTTTACTGGGGATTGCTTAGAATGCCGCTGCAGCCGCTTCGCAATGAAACACAGATTGCGATCAATCTTGGCGGCTGCCTGATCCCGGCGGCATTATCGGTTTTCTTGTTCATCAACAGCTCACTGAGTTTGTCTTCGACACTGCTCGGAATCACCCTCATCAGCATGATCAGTTATTTCTTCAGCCGCCCGATCCAGGGGCTTGGCATCGGTATGCCGATATTGGTTGCTCCGGTCAGTGCGGCGCTGGTGGGAGTACTGATCAGCCCGGAGCAAAGCGCGCCGCTGGCGTACATCAGCGGTACCCTGGGCGTATTGATCGGCGCCGATCTGCTGCGCATGAAAGATATTTCCCGCCTCGGCACACCCTATGCATCCATTGGCGGCGCGGGCACGTTTGACGGGATTTTCATCACCGGCATTGTCGCAGCTTTGCTGGCTTGAATTTTCATTCGTTGGTTTCTGTCGCTTTAATTCCAATCCCGCTATACTCACCGGCATGACAAATTCATGCCGGCACGATTCTTCCCAGTCACCGCACGAGCACCTGCTGCACCGGTTGTATGCGGTGCAGCAGCAATTTCTGCATGTTTCGCCGCAAGCCATGCAGCAGGTCGCCGCTGAGTTCAATTTGCCGCTCAGTCAGGTGGTTTCGGTAGTTGCTTTTTATTCATTCTTTTACACGCAACCGTGCGGTCGCTTTCATATTTTATTCAGCAATTGCACCAGTTGCGGTTATCTGGCGGATGAACAGAATCTGATGCAGATGCTATGCCAGCAGTTGCAGGTCACTCCGGGCAGAACGCGCCCGGACGGACTGGTCAGTATCGATGAGACTTCCTGCATCGGCATGTGCGACCAAGGCGCGTCGCTGCTGGTCAATGGCATGCCGCTCACCCGCTTGAATGCGGACAGAATCACCCGGATTGCGCAACGGATTACGGCCAATACGCCATTGACCGATTGGCCAACGGAATGGTTTGCGGTGCGCGACACCATTCATCAACGCGGCTTGTTGCTGGCGGAGCAGCTTGCGCCCGGCAGCGCGCTGCAAAAAGCACTGACTCAAGGCGCCGGGGAAACATTGACCGCTATCCTGCAATCCGGATTATGCGGCCGTGGCGGCGCCGGATTCAATACCGGCAAGAAATGGCAGTTCTGCCGCGAAGCGCCGGGTGATGCGCATTATGTCGTCTGCAATGCCGACGAAGGCGAGCCCGGCACGTTCAAGGATCGATTGTTACTGCGTGAGTACACGGATGCGCTGTTTGAAGGCATGACGGTGTGCGCCTGGGTCATCGGCGCGGAGAAAGGTTTTGTCTATCTGCGCGGGGAATACCGCTACCTGTTATCGCATCTGCACACCGCGCTTACGCAACGCCGCAACCAGGGGTTATTGGGCAGGCGTATTCTGGGTCATGCGGATTTCCACTTTGACATCGAAATTGTCGTGGGCGCGGGTGCTTATATCTGCGGCGAAGAGTCTGCGCTGATCGAATCGCTCGAAAGCAAACCGGGCATTCCGCGCATCCGCCCGCCCTTTCCGGTCACGCACGGCTACCTGGGGCAACCTACGGCCGTCAATAACGTCGAAACCCTGATCGCCGCGGCATATATTGCAGCGCATGGCAGCGCCTGGTTTAATGCGACAGGCACGGAAAAATCGACCGGCAGCAAGATCCTGAGTGTCAGCGGCGATTGCCGCTCACCGGGGGTTTACGAATACCCGTTTGGCATCCGCATTCAAAAAGTTCTGGACGACTGCGGTGCGCAAAATGTGCAAGCCGTGCAAATTGGCGGCCCGGCCGGAAGATTGATTGGCCCGGCGGATTTTAACCGCAGCATCGGTTTCGAGGACATATCCACCGGCGGATCGTTTCTAATCTTCGGACAGCACCGTAACCTGCTGGCAGTTCATCGCAATTTCGCCCGTTTCTTTGCGCATGAGAGCTGCGGTTTTTGCACGCCCTGCCGCGTGGGCACGCAATTGCTTAAAAACAATCTGGATAAAATCGCCAACGGCCGCAGCACAACATACGATATTGCGGAAATCAGGCAGCTTAGCCATTTGATTCAGCATCATTCGCACTGCGGTCTGGGGCATACGGCCGCCAATCATGTGCTGGACGGCTTGCAGCATTTCCCGCAAGCCTTTACGGCCGATCTGAAGCAACACTTCAGCGCGCAATTCGACCTGGACAAGGCATTGGAAAATGCCCGCCAGGCGACTCATCGTAACGATGCCGCCGCACATCTGGATAACTCATGATAGCAACCGATCCCGACACTCTCAGCATTGATGGGCAGGAAATTCCGTTCACTGCGGGACAAACCATCATGGATGCCGCATTGGCGGCGCAAGTGTACATTCCGCATCTGTGCCACTACCCCGGACTGCCGCCGAGCGGCAATTGCCGTTTGTGTATTGTGGATACCGGCAACCGCAGTGCCGCCGCCTGCATCACACCGGCTGTCGCCGGCCAGGAAATCCGCAATAACACGCCGGAATTGAACGAAGCGCGCAAAGCCATCACGCAGATGCTGTTCGTCGAAGGCAATCATATCTGCCCGTCGTGCGAGAAAACCGGCAATTGCAAATTGCAGGCGATGGCTTATCATTTGGGCATGCGGGATGATCATTTTCCGTATTTTTATCAGCGCCGTGAAACAGACGCTTCGCACCCCGGTATTCTGCTCGACCGCGGCCGCTGTATCTTGTGTGATTTATGCGTGCGCGCCAGCCGCGAAGTGGATGGAAAAAATGTGTTTGCCATTGCGGGGCGCGGCACGGCGGCGCACCTGATCGTCAACTCCCCGACCGGAAAACTGGCGGACAGCACGCTTGAAACCGCCGATCTGGCGGCAACGATCTGCCCGGTGGGGGCGATTCTGATCAAGGAACAAGGCTATCAGGTGCCGATCGGCCAGCGCATTTATGATCGACTCACCATCCGTGAAACCGGCTTGCAGGAACGCATCGCAAAGAAGCCTGATGAAAAATGACGGCTGAACACACGATCAAACCCAAAACCGGAATTGCCGCCACTGCATTAGCCGGTTGTCTTGACCGCCATTTTAAGGCAGTTCATTTGTCCACAGTCAGTGCCACGAGCCTGCGGATTCCCTATGACGTTCAGTTATCGTTGCAGCCGGAATCAGTGAAATGGCGCACTGTGCCGCCCTGCTCCCTTACAGCAAAGACCCCATGAGTTTTTCCATCGATATCCGCGAAGAAGCGGGTGTGCGCACGCTGCATTTCGGCTCCGACTGGATACAGGGCGCGATGCGCATCGCGCGTCCATGGCATCTGGAACTCGACTACACCAAAGAAATGATGGCAAGCCTGTTGCTGAGAGACGATGCGCGCTTTCCGCGCAAAGTCCTGCTGATCGGTCTTGGCGCGGCATCGCTGACCAAATTTCTGTATCGCCACTACCCGCTGGCAAAACTCACCGTGGTTGAGATCGAGCCGCGCGTGGTAGCCGCGGCGCGGCAATTTTTCAAACTGCCGGAAGACCCGCTGCGCCTTCATATCGTGATTGCAGACGGTGCACAGTATATCGCCGGATACGACAAGACCTTCGACCTGATTCTGGTGGATGGCTTCGATGCCGATGCGCGTCCCGGTATGCTGGACATGCTGCCGTTTTACCAGATGTGCCGCGCGCGACTGAACAATAACGGCATCCTTGCGGTGAATCTGCTGGGGCGCAGCCGCGGACACCAGGCCAGTCTGGAGCGCATCAAAACATCGTTTGACGAACGCGCACTGGCTTTCCCTTCCTGCGACAGCGGCAACGTCATCGCACTGGCCACCACCGGAGAGAAGATCGAGATTCCATTGGCTGAACTCAAAGAGCAAGTGCTCAAATTGAAAGAAAAAACCGGACTCAACCTGCTGTCGGCGCTGGCGCGTCTGGAGCGGGCAAAATTCTGTCCGGGTGGAATCCTTGCGATATAAAAAATGGCGGATAAAAAGAACTCTGCTTAGGGCAGGTCACGAATTGAGAATATTGTTTATG
>CAZDYN010000230.1:0-4280 GCA_964509635.1 uncultured Nitrosomonas sp.
TCATTCATTTCGCTCTTATCGTCGAAGCACTTAGGTAGTGTTAACAGGACCTAGTACGCAGGCGTCAACAAAAAATCCCTGGCACGCATCGGCAGCCCGCCTTTCCCGGATTGCAACATAGTGCTGCCCTCCTCGACTGTGCACATGTTGCGGTTAAGCACGTTGGAATCAAAGGATTCTATGGCCAGATTTGCCAGCATTCCACTCAGATTGAGTTGCGGCGGAGGTGCATTTATATTTCCGTCGTTGCTGCTGTTTTCTGCATCAGCCTGGATGACATTAAGCCCATGGGAAGATTCGCGGTCTACTTTTTTCCCTCCAAGAGTCAGAGAATTACCGCTTGGAATGAGTGTTGACACAATAACATCAATATCTCCGCCATTGTTAGGGGATGCAGTATTCGCCTGGATAAAGCCACCATTAAGAATCAGATTTCTTGCAAAAATATCAATCCTACCTCCATTACCCCCTTCTTTGTCAGTAACTGAAGTGGTAATTTCAGAATTTTTCAAATAAACGATATCGCCGCTCTCCGGCTTGTTAATAACGATGCTGTTCTCATCCCTTTCAACTTTTGTTTTCGCTATGGCAATAGCACCGCCATTTCCAGCCGCCGCTTCGGTGCTGATTGTGGAAGAATCATCAAGAAGCAACAAGTCTTCAAAAAGAATGTCAATACTTCCCGCATCCACATTCTGAGTAGATGCAGTGGTAATTTTACTGTCTGTTAAAAATAGATTTGGAGTTTCAGCTGTAATTGAGGTAGAGGTTATTGAGCCTGGATTAGCAACTTTTGCATCATTAGTTATGCTTATTTGAGCTCCATTCGTTAGCTGAATATTATTCGTGGCAGCGACTTTGATATCCCCGGGTTGACCAGTTGTATTAGACTCAGCGTTGCTGAAAATTCCAGAGCGTTCTTCTTCGTCGACTCCTCCATCGATTTGTATCTGCCCAGCGTTCACGGTAACTGTTCCAGCAGCGCCAGTAATTACTCCAGCATCGCTTTTATCAAATGCTCTAGAACTAATCTTGCCACCGCTCTTTATGTTGAGAGAATCTGTTACATCCACCAGAACCGGTCCTCCATTCCCTTCACCCAATGTTTCACTTGTGATAAATGAATCTTCTTGAATCAAGAGCTGCCCAGCTTTCACAGTTACGCTGCCGGCAGATCCTGGTCCAAAAGTGTCTGCCGCTATCTGACCATTCTTACTAATTGTCAAAGAGTCCGTTACCGTTACATCTACAGTGCCAGCATTAACCTTGTTCTCGCTGAATGTTGAAGCTGAAATTCCACTGAGTATATGGACATCGTCGTCTCTAATGACAGTGCCTTTATTATCATACAAAATAGAGTCTTTAATAGTCATGTCCCAAGCTGTCACTGTGACTGTTCCAGCACTGCCACTACTACCTTCTTGTGTTGAAGATTCAATCTTGCCAGTATTAAGCAGTTTTATTTCTCCATCTACGTTTACCGTCACTGCTCCTGCATCTCCTGCATCATTTCCTTTAGCAAATGTTTTACTCAAAATTGAATTGTCATCAAATAGATCACTATCATTGGATTTAGGTCTAGGACCGGCACCAGGATGAGATTTAAAATAATTTATAGATTCATCATCATCAGCAGCAGCGCCATCAATTGTCAGCTGCCCGGCATGCACAGTAATTTCACCAGCATCGCCTTCTCCTTGTGCGTAAGTTATAATCTTTCCACGCTCAAGGATATCTAGAGAGCCTTTCACGTCTACTTTCACCGGACTTCCATCACCTTTTACCGAACTATCATCTATTTCCTTCACATCACTTTTTATCGTTGCATGATTAACTTCCATCTTTGATTGCACTGAAACATAGATTCCTTTAGCATCAGTTTCAGTTGGCGATTCACTACCGGTATTTAAGATAAGCAATTCACTATTTTCCAACAACTTAAATTCTCCAGCCTGAATCGCAAGATAACCCCCTCCATTGTCCGAAGCGTCTATACCGGAGCTTAGAATTTCCAGATATCCATTAGCTGCTTGCTCTGCAAACGTATTAGGATCAGGCTTAATCTTAATTTCTGTAGTTTCTGTACCCGTGGCAATAATTTGTAGATTGATACCATCCTGGTCATTGTTTTCCCCCTCGGAAGTAAGCTTATCCTGAATAAGAGCTTTTTCAATCTGAATCGTATTGGCCACAAAAGCGACATCTGTTCCCGGTTTGAAGGTCAAATTTGTTTTTACGGTTTTTGAATTGCCTACTATATTAATATGGCCTGCTTCATTCCCCAAAAAACCAAACGACTCAGGACTGGCTGCCGATAGGGTGCTGCTGGTATCGGTTCCATGTGCAGCGTAATGTTCACCATTATTAAAATTCAATGCGCTTGCTGTGCTGGCATAAAAAGAACCGGGCACGTCAACTTTTGCACCAGAACTAAACGTAATGCCTGCCGGATTGATGAAAAAAAAGCCCGATGTGCTGCTATTATCTGTCATCTTGAGCGTACCATCGATAACCGACGGTGAGCCACCAGTAACTCGGCTAATGACATTGGTCAGGCCAGCAGGCACATTAAACTGCACGGTATCGTCCGTACCGATATTGAAATTGGAGAAGCTGTAAAACAGATTGTTGCCAGCGATCTTGCCATCGATTTCTGAAATTGTATAAAAACCCCCCTCTAGGTTGATTTGATGAGAAGCGATACCAGATAAGGTACTATCGATCTGAATTTGAGTATTGGTTGCCTTGACTACGCCTGCAGATAGTGCGGTTAAACTTACACCAGCGACCCAGAGAAAGATCCTGCTGCAAAACAAGATTTTTTTCATAACCAGCTCCCTACCAGAATAAATGGCGCCCAATAAAAAGGGTCCTGCATGTCAGGATCGTTTAATAGCTCCAGTTGTGCTTGTCTGAGTGACTCGGCTTTGCCGCGATGTTGTGTAAGATGTTGATAAAAATTGGTCATTAATTGCGCCGTTGCCTTATCGGAAACCGGCCATAGCGACCCTAAAGCACTCAAGGCTTCCGCTTTCAAAGCAGCGCCGGTGAAACCCAGCGGTGCGCGGTCATCTCCTTCCGCCGTTTGGCATGCGCTGAACGTTAATAACTGAATTCCCCCTTGAGTATCCTTGTCTCTTTTTAATAATTTTTTCAAATTGTCCAGTTCCAAGGTATCGTCGTAGGCCATCAAATAACTGCTATTAGCATCCGAAGAGAATTCCCCATGCGAAGCAATATGAATTATTTCATAGGATTTTCCTTCAATCTGTTGATTGAAATTCGCTACCGTAAATTGTTCATTCAGTAACGTTTCATTTTTCAATGCATCGATATTGTTAATGTTTTTCAATTCAGTTTCGACTTGCGGCAATCTCAATTTTTTTTGCGCCTTTTTTATTTCCTCATCAAAACCTTCAGGATCTTGGCTGATAAATTTTGCATCGATTCGCTGCTTGAGTAATTTTTCAACTACTGGACCTGGAATCTTAAGCCCAGCAGACAACATTCGATAATGACGAGGCTTCTGCGCGTCTTTGCTGCTACTCAGCAAACTCATTCCCGGCGAAACGGATAGTGCATATTTTTCCACCAGAAATTGTTTTCCATCGGATAACGCTGCAAAAGGCACCAACCGCAACACCCCATCAGGAACTATAACCAGTGTTTTAATCGACTCTTTCTTCAGATCCTTTTCGATAGGAGCGATCATCCATTGATATAGCTCCTCGGATGAACGCCGGTAATTTTTTGTTCTTTCAGAAGGGGGGGTGCGCAGACTTTTAGCGATATCTTTAGCTGCTGCCTCAATATCAATACGCTCTTGACTAGCATGAATAGTATATTGCCGAACTGTTTTGCCGGTTCCGACCAGTAACTCGAGTCTATCCGGGAGGATAATCGGGTACAGTATAGCGGCCTGCGCATCGATGCTATCGAGTTCGCTGCGCACCACGCCTTCAAACATGCATCGTCCGCCCAGATAGTCTTCCAGCTCGGTCTGCTTGATTTGCTCGATTGTTTCACGTGCCCGTTGCAGCAATCGTTGTTTGGCTTCGCCTTCCTGATATCCACCGGACTTTTTCAGTAACTGACGCACATAATCTAAATAAATCGGTCCCAGTTTTTCAATGAAGGAAGACTTACCGCTTTCGTATGTGATCGGAATATCCCTGCGTATGTTATTAATATAATCCACCGCTTTTCCAAAGGCGATTAGCGCATCCTGGTCGCGTTCTACGCCGGCAACGATTTCACCGACAACATCGGCACCGCGTTTC
>CAZDYN010000231.1:0-4252 GCA_964509635.1 uncultured Nitrosomonas sp.
CTATCCATGCGGCATAAGACGGGAGTTTGGCAAAAAAGTTTAGCAGGACTGGGCGGCTTTTCTTTCTTAAATCAATGACTGATTTACACACTTTGGTTTTATACCGCCGCGCTGGTCCGGATTGCCGGGTTTTTTGATTTTTGATCAATGCCAGTGCAGTCTCAGGTAACCGTCGGTTTTTTCATTAAAGCGGAAGTGGAGCAGGTTCTCACCGCGATGGATGAATTGCTGCTGCGGAACAAGCCTGAATGGCCCGGCGGCGGAAGAAGATTTTTCAATCCGTAATTGCCCGGCACGAGGTGAGAAAAACTTAAGTTCAAAGCGGCCGGGACTGGTTTTCCGCAATAACGGGGCAAATGGTTTGGCCAGCGGTTCACCGATGAACACGCCTTGTCCGGGCCAGGCGACACTTTTCCAATAGGCTTCGATTGCGCTGGCACCCAATGCATAATGAAACATGGCAATGACAGGCGATGGAAATTTCTGAGGAAAACTGCAAGGTTCAACAACAGCGCCATAACTCGCGGTCGCACCCGCTTCCAGCCAGCGCAGGCTGCTCATTTGCGCGGAATCGGTCAGTTTGCCGCCGGCTGATGTCAAGTGATCCGCCAGCGCCCCTGGCAGAAAACCGAGTGTTTCCAGCATGGGCGCTTCGGTCAATCCGGTAAAATAAAAAAGCACATCCGGGCGATCAGAAATGAAATTGGTTCCGAGTACCTGAACAGAAAAAACACCATCCAATTCCTTTACAGTTTGCGCGAAGCCCGCGGCCCGGCTGTTGCGCTTTTTGTCTGAAGTGCTCAACAAATAAGCTTGACCCTTGGGGAAGCTATAATCGGAAGCGATTCCCCGGTCAATCAGCGCCTTGACCTGTGCAAAAGTGGTTCCGGCCAGCATCATTGCGGGACGCAGTTTGTAATCGCTAGCCGGATACAGGCTTTGTGTATTGAAATAGGGGCTGGGTGCGGTCGGCTCACACTTTCTAGCGCAGTATTTCTTGTCGAAACCGAATGCCAGAGCGGAAGTCAGCGACATGCAACCGGCCCGGTACGGCGCAGTCCAGGCAACTGCGTAAGCTTGCACATGGTCCGGGGTAAGCTGATCCAGCGTGGTTTTCAATTGTTTGAATTCCCGCACTGTCATGACACTGCGGCCGGACGGAAAACGCAGATGGATCATGTTGCTTTCAGGTATTTGCCGTGCCTGCTGATAGTAACTGCCGATTTGCCGCGACAGCGGATCGTCATCGTTGACGATGACAGCAATATCAATGGGTTCCAGTCCGGTGCGTGGCAGCGAAATGCGTGTTTGCGCCGCAACGGAAAAAGCCGCAAAAAACAGTATGAGCGCTAAAATGACAGGGCGCCGCCTGATCAGTTTTAAACTGTTTCGTAGCGGCATGGCATCGAAGTATCCCTGCATCAGCTAACGACTTTTGCTGTCTTAAATTTTCGGCAGGGTGACGCCATGCTGCCCCTGGTATTTGCCGCCTCGATCTTTGTAAGAAGTCTCACAGACTTCATCCGATTCAAAGAAAATCACCTGTGCGACACCTTCATTGGCATAGATTCTGGCTGGCAGGGGTGTCGTGTTGGAAAATTCCAGCGTGACAAAGCCTTCCCATTCCGGTTCAAAGGGGGTGACGTTGACGATGATGCCGCAGCGGGCATACGTCGACTTGCCCAGACAGATCGTCAGCACATTGCGCGGAATGCGGAAGTATTCAACGGTGCGCGCCAATGCGAAGGAATTGGGAGGGATGATGCAGACATCGCTTTTGACATCGACGAATGAATTGGAGTCAAAATTCTTCGGATCGACAATGGTGGAATTGATATTGGTGAATAACTTGAATTCGTCCGAGCAGCGGATATCGTAGCCATAGCTCGAAGTGCCGTAGGAGACAATCCGCTGGCCGTCTTTCTGGCGGATCTGGTCGGGCTCGAACGGCTCGATCATGCCGTGCTCGAGCGCCATGCGGCGTATCCATTTGTCTGATTTAATCGTCATCCTTCAGTTTTTCCTAATCATTTTCCATGATGATCTTGGCAAACAATTCCGAGTGATCTTCAGCGGATTCGGCTACCTTGACGGCGATCCGCCGCGCAATCATGCGGTATATTGCGGCAATTTTTCCATCCGGTTCGGCGGCCACGCTGGGCTTGCCCGCATCCGTGTGCTCGCGGATTTTGATATCGAGCGGCAATGCGCCGAGCAATTCCACGTTGTAATCCTGGCACATTTTTTCACCGCCGCCGGTGCCAAAGATGGGTTCGGTATGTCCGCATTGAGAGCACGTATGCGTGCTCATGTTTTCCACAATTCCCAGAATCGGGATGCCCACTTTCTCGAACATCTTTAATCCCTTGCGCGCATCGAGCAGGGCGATATCCTGCGGCGTGGTGACAATGACAGCGCCCGTCACGGGTATTTTCTGCGCCAGCGTCAACTGGATATCGCCGGTGCCGGGCGGCAGGTCAATGATGAGATAATCCAGATCTTTCCAATTGGTATCGTTCAGCAATTGCTGCAATGCCTGGGTGACCATCGGGCCGCGCCACACCATCGGGGTTTCCGTATCGATCAGCAGGCCGATGGACATGGCCTGGATACCATGCGCCAGCACCGGTTCCATGGTTTTGCCATCGAGTGATTCCGGGTGGCCTGAGATTCCCAGCATCTGGGGTTGTGACGGGCCATAAATATCCGCATCCAGTATGCCCACGGATGCGCCTTCCGCCGCCAGCGCCAGAGCCAGGTTGACTGCCGTTGCCGATTTTCCGACACCGCCCTTGCCGGATGCCACGGCAATGATATTTTTAACGCCGGGCATCAGCTTTACGCCCCGCTGCACGCTATGCGGGATGATTCTGCTGCTGACCGTAACCTGGATTTGGCCGATGCCCGGTATTGATTTCAATGCAGCAGCAATCTGTTGTTGCACGTCATCCTTGACGCTGTTGGCCGGGTAACCCAGTTCGATGTCCACGGACACATTGTTTTGATCCACCTGGATAGCGCGCACCGCCTGTGAGGACACATAATCCTTGTTGGTGGTGGGATCGATGGTTTGATTGAGTACGGATTGTATTTGTTGTTCGGAAATGGTCACTACGGAACTCCTTTTTACTGCCAGTTAGCGGTTAACAATTTTATAAAGGGATGGTAACAAATATCGGGAATGCACACACAGTTTGTTACAATTGGCGTTTATTCAATCCGAGTTGTGAATAGCGAATGAACAAGCGAAAAATCCTGGTTACTTCCGCACTCCCTTACGCCAATGGCAGCATCCATCTGGGTCATTTGGTGGAATATATTCAAACGGATATCTGGGTGCGTTTCCAGAAAATGCGCGGACATACGGTTTACTATGTGTGCGCCGACGATACCCACGGCACGCCGATCATGCTGCGCGCGGAAAAAGAAGGCATCACACCGGAAGCTTTGATTGCGCGCGTGCACTCGGAACATCTGGGGGATTTTACCGGTTTTCATATTCAGTTTGACAACTATTACAGCACCCATTCGGCGGAAACCCGGCATTTTTCCGAAGATATTTACGGCAAGCTCAGAACCGCGGGATTGATCGCGGTACGCGGCATCGAACAACTCTACGATCCGGTCAAGAATATGTTTCTGCCGGACCGCTTCGTCAAAGGCGAATGCCCGAAATGCGGCGCCAAGGATCAATACGGCGATTCCTGCGAAGCGTGCGGCGCGGCGTATGCGCCCACCGAACTGAAGAACCCGTATTCCGCCGTATCGGGCGCAAAACCCGTCAATAAATCATCCGAGCATTATTTTTTCAGCTTGTCCGATGCGCGTTGCGCCGATTTTCTGCGCCGCTGGACGCGCGAAGGCGATCACCTGCAGCCGGAAGCGGCCAACAAAATGCACGAATGGGTCGGCGAGGCGGGGGAAAACAAGCTTTCGGACTGGGATATTTCGCGCGATGCGCCGTATTTCGGTTTTGAAATTCCCGGCGCTCCGGGCAAGTATTTTTACGTCTGGCTCGATGCGCCGATCGGTTACATGGGCAGCTTCAAGAACTTATGCGAGCGGGAAAACATTCCGTTCGACGAATTCTGGCAACCGCAATCCGATGCCGAACTGTATCACTTCATCGGCAAGGATATTTTGTACTTCCACGCGCTGTTCTGGCCCGCGATGCTGAAAAACGCCGGTTACCGCACGCCGACCAAGATTTTCGCGCATGGTTTTCTGACTGTGAACGGCGAAAAAATGAGCA
>CAZDYN010000232.1:0-4244 GCA_964509635.1 uncultured Nitrosomonas sp.
TTATGTGCTGCGTATGAAAGAAGGGCAGGAAAAGATCTATTATGTGACAGCCGATAACCTTAAAGCCGCCAAAAACAGTCCTCACCTGGAAGTTTTTCGCAAGAAAGGTATTGAAGTGCTATTGCTGTCGGATCGTGTTGATGAATGGCTGGTAAGCAATTTAACCGAATTTGATGGAAAACAACTTCAATCAATCGCCAAGGGGGGATTGGATTTAGGAGGCTTGGAAGATGAAGCCGAGAAAGAAGAACGCGAAAAAGAAGCCAGTGCCTTTCAGGAGTTGATTGAAAGGATGAAGGAGACACTCAGCGAGCAAGTAAAAGATGTCCGCGTGACGTTCCGCCTTACGGAATCCCCAGCTTGTCTTGTCGCAGATACTTATGATATGGGCGGTAACCTGGAGAGATTGCTGAAATCAGCGGGGCAAAAAGTGCAACATGCGAAACCTATCCTTGAAATCAACCCGCATCATCCGATGGTGCAAAGACTGAAGACAGAAGTGGATAACTTTGCCGACTGGAGTTATTTATTATTTGACCAGGCTTTGCTGGCAGAAGGCGGTCAGCTTGAGGATCCGGCCGTTTTTGTAAAAAGACTGAACGAATTATTATTGCTGAAATCCTGAATTTGATAAAGCTTTCCGGCTTCCGACATACTTCCGGCATTAATTTGATAGTGCCGGAAGATTGAAGTTGTCATTTGAAACTTCTGTTCTTTTCGAATGTCCATTCTCCGTGCACAGTAAGAAGTACTAAAAAGCACTAAACAATATTCCAAGATAATACTCAGGTAAACAGTGGGTAGATCAAAAAATAATCAGCTCGTTGATTCAATAAAGATATATCAGGCGAAGTTACTGACTCCGTTCGCTGTTTTGGGCATTGAAACAGAAGAGGACTGGCTTACCGGTATTGACTATTTGCCGATTGATACACCCATTTTGGCACCGCAGACTTTGCTGGCAAAAGAAGTTTGCAGGCAATTACAAGCTTATCTGACCGAACCTGGTTTTATGTTTGATTTGAGTTTGCATATCAGTGGCACGACACACCAACAACGTGTGTGGCAAGCGATCCAAGCCATTCCGAGCGGAGAGACAAGCAGTTATGCAGAGATCGCGATGCAGCTGCATTCTGCGCCCAGAGCAGTGGGCCGGGCATGCGGCGCAAATCGAATACCGATCGTTATACCCTGCCATCGCGTGATTTCAAAGAATGGCGGCTTAGGAGGTTTTATGAATGCAAGCGATGGAAATCCTTTAGAGATCAAACGCTGGTTATTGCGCCATGAGAGCACCTGAACTTAATGCCGGTTTGCTCGACGAGTTTTCCGATGCTTTATGGCTGGAAGACGGATTGTCGCGTAATACGCTGGATAGCTACCGGAACGATTTGCAGCTTTTCGGTGAATGGCTAAGAAAACGCAATCAAGACAATAGCGTGTTAACCGATGCGACGCATTCGGATTTGCTTGAATTCCTGGCATCCAGGGTTTCCGCCAAGATCAAGACCAGTACAACCAGCCGTGAATTATCCAGTTTAAAGCGCTTCTATCGATTCTTATTGCGGCAGGGAAAAATCACAACAGATCCGAGTCTTAACATTGAAACGCCAAAGTTGCGGCGCAGTCTGCCTGAGAGTCTGGCGGAGAAAGAGGTTGAGCTTTTGCTGAGTGCTCCTGATCTGAAACATCCGCTTGGTTTACGCGATCGTGCGATGCTGGAAGTTTTATATGCCAGCGGATTGCGCGTATCCGAACTGATCAATTTAAAGTATTCACAAGTCAGTATGGATATGGGGGTTCTTCGCGTCATGGGTAAGGGTAGAAAGGAACGCCTTGCTCCGCTGGGAGAAGAATCTCTCGAATGGCTGAGCCGTTATACCAAAGAAGCCAGGCCTGCTTTGCTGAATGGTATTGTGACTGATACCATATTTGTG
This sequence comes from uncultured Nitrosomonas sp., assembly GCA_964509635.1. GTDB lineage: Bacteria > Pseudomonadota > Gammaproteobacteria > Burkholderiales > Nitrosomonadaceae > Nitrosomonas. The sequence continues at coordinate 1,938 of CAZDYN010000232.1, forward strand.
ACAACGCGCGGGGCAGCCATGACGCGCCAGGCATTCTGGTATCTGATCAAGCGTTATGCCCAAATTGTCGGTATTGATAAACAACTTTCACCGCATACTTTGCGTCACGCTTTCGCCACACACCTGCTGAACCATGGTGCCGATTTACGAGTCGTACAATTATTGTTAGGCCACGCTGATATCTCTACCACGCAGATCTACACGCATATTGCGCGCGAACGTTTGAAACAACTGCATGCCAGTCATCATCCACGGGGATAATCGAGCGCAATTTCCGGTTATTTTTTAGTCAGTAGTATATAAAGCGACAGTGCTCCAAGACTAATAAAAGCAATTAAAGACCAATCCGGTATTGTCAGTGATAAATACTCCCAATCGATATTGGCACAGTCGCCATTGGCTTCAAACATCGCAGGCCACCATTCGGCAATCGGCAAGGAATTTAGGAAAGCTTCTTCCGGACTGATGCCGCATTCAAACGATTCCGGATACCGTATCAACCATGCATGTCTGGCAGCAATGACAGCACCTGTCAGTGTCAATACACTGAGCAAGAAACCATAGCAGCGGCGCCCGGTAACTTTGGGGTTATGAAGCAACGCCAGCAGCGCAGTGAGTCCCAATAGCCAGTAAGCAACGCGCTGTGCTACACACAGCGGGCAGGGCAGTAATCCTTCTATATGCTGGAGGTATTGCGCATAACCTAAAACACCGATACAACTGAGTAGAATGAATAAAAATAATAATCGCATTTTTCTATAAAAGTTTTAGCAGCTTCAGATTTTAAAGATTATTTGCATGTATGGGTATGGTTCAGTTGAAATTAGAAAACGGTAGTCATGATAGCCCAGTATTTTCATTGGCTTCTATGCTATGATGGGCAAAGAAAGTGAAGAAATGCCAATCTCATTTCACCGCTTTCTAAAGCAAGTGACTCATCAAGTTATGTTTCAAGTTGATTGAATTGGTGCAGCAGTAGCAATGGAATTTCTTTTCATTTATCTAATCAAGGAGACTTACCATGCAGACAAAGCTATTTTTTGCAGTTCTAATCACCTTCAGTATTCTGCTTTCAAGTTCACTAATAGCCGCTGAGTCAGCAGATGTGAGCGATGCCGGATTAAAGGAAGCGGAAGCAAAAGCGAAAACCAACTTCGATCATGTCAAGTTAGCTGATTATTATGATAAAGAAGCTAAAGAAATGAATGCGAAAGCAGAAGAGCAAAAGAAGCTGCTGGAAGAATATAAGAGTCATAGCGAATACTATGGAAGGGAAGGGCAGGATTTCCAGTCTCATCATGAAGCTTTGTTACGGGAATATGAGAAAGCAGTGGAACGGAATATGGAAATGGCCATTTCTCACCGGAAGATGTCAAAGAAAGTTAAAGGGCTGTAAAAATAACACTGCATTCAATTCGCTCCTGAGTTACTCAGGAGCTCCATGATTTCATAATTTTACCGGATCAATTCGCAGTTCTCTGGAGCAATGAGTGATTGAGAATCGCAGTTGATACCCTTCGCTGCTTGCAGCGGGGGATTGTCCAGGATTTGCTTAGCGGTATCTGTTGGCGAATCGTATTATTTTTCTTTCCAAATAGCATAAGCCAGTAATGCCCATGCACTGAGGAATGACACGCCACCGAACGGGGTGATCATGCCGAGACCGCGCATTCCGGTCACGCTTAAAGCGTAAAGACTGAAACTGAATAAAACAATGCCAGCCAGCATCAGCCAGCCGCATACCGGCATTAGACGGGATTGGGGAAAATGCAGCAAGAGCAGGCCAATGACGATGATTCCGAAAGCGTGATAAAAATGGTATTGCACGCCAGTGTGATATACCGTCAGCATATCTGCCGCTAAGATTTGTTTCAGGCCGTGTGCGCCGAAAGCGCCCAATGCGATGCATAAGAATGTATTCAGTGCACCCAGAATCAGAAAAGTTTTTGGCATGGGCAATGTTGTCCTTGTTGTTCTTGTCGAATAAAGCGGAATAAATACTGAATGGATCGGTGTTGATCAGGAATTGCTGGTTTTTGTAACTTCCGCTTCGCATGTTCCGTGCGCGAATTTTACCTGAATTCTATCGCCGGAATGAATTTGTTTGCTGTCACGGATGATGATGCCTTGCATGGAATACGTAATGCTATATCCGCGTTCCAAGACCGATTGCGGATTCAGGTGAGATAACTGTATTTGCGTATGTTCCGGTAATGCTTGCGTCACGAAGGGCAGCAGAAAATCCGGATCGATGCCGCCGCCGTGCCACGGGGCAAACCGCACGACGGCGCGATTTCGGTTCAGTAA
>CAZDYN010000233.1:0-4211 GCA_964509635.1 uncultured Nitrosomonas sp.
CCGGGCATCATGGCCATTACGCATTACCGGCTGGCGCATGTTCTGCATGGACTGGGCGTGCCGCTGATTGCGCGCATGATTTCAGAAATCGCGCATTCGACAACCGGTATAGAAATCCATCCGGGCGCGCAGATCGGCGGCAGTTTCTTCATTGATCACGGTACCGGAGTGGTGATCGGGGAAACCGCGATCATTGGCCAGAATGTGCGCTTGTATCAGGCGGTTACGCTGGGCGCCAAACGTTTCCCGGTGGATGAAAATGGCGCGCTGGTGAAGGGCAATCTGCGTCATCCGATCGTTGAGGATGACGTGGTGATCTATGCCGGCGCGACAATATTGGGGCGTATTACCATCGGCCGGGGATCGACGATAGGCGGCAATGTCTGGCTGACGCGCAGCGTGCCGCCGGGCAGCAATATTTCACAGGCGCAGATGCGCCAGGAAGTGTTCGAGGGTGGCGCCGGGATTTAATGTGTGCAGTATTGCCTTAAATCAAACAGGCTGATGCGGTTTTATTGCATGCTTTTATAATATTTACAAAGCTGATCTTAAGGGTGATGTGCTGATGAGTGCGAACAAAATAATGCTGACGCTGGATGATGCCAGGAAAATCGCCGCGGGCGCGGAGGCGGAAGCGTTGCGTAACAATTGGCCGGTGGTGATTGCAATCGTGGACGATGGCGGTCATCTGCTCTATCTGCAACGCCTTGATAACACCCAGTATGGCAGTATCCAGGTGGCCATTGAGAAAGCGCGCGCCGCCATCGCGTTCCGCCGTCCGACGAAAATATGGGAGGAGAATATTGCCGAAGGGCAGATGCGTTATTTGAATTTGCCCGGCACATTGCCGATCGAGGGCGGATTGCCAATCACTGTCAGCAATCAATTTGCCGGTGCGATCGGTGTCAGCGGTGTACGGTCGTTTCAGGATGCGCAGATTGCTCAGGCCGGGATCGATGCATGGCTGGCGTAAATCCCGGCGCGTATTTTGCGGGCAGGTTGCAGTCTTTTTGCATGAGCTGTAAAGAGAGCGGTACCGGAAATTTAATCACTGGAAGCGGAGGATATACAGATGTCAGCCTTTACTTTATACAATCCATCAACGCATAACCCTTCAACGTTGGTTTCGGCTTTATTATCGTCAGCGCCCGGCATTACGATCGATGCGAGTACCATCAATCTCGCTTATGGCACCGGTTTTGTATTTGATTCCAGTGACACGGAAACCAGTACAACCTCCCTTTCTTTTTATGACGGCACTATCGCGGGGCTTGGCATTGGTACGGGGCTTCTGCTGACGTCCGGTGACGGGGATCCGCCGGTGTCCAATACCGAATCCAGCTATAGTGTGGCTTTGGATCCTTCCAATACGGACTCGGATTTGAACACGACCGTTCATAACGCTTTCTCAGGGGCCGGCGATGTCGAGGATGCCACGGTGCTGGAGTTTGATTTCACCGTCAGCGATGCCAGTCTGGCCAGCGTCAAATTTGATCTGATTTTTGGATCCGACGAATATCCCGAATTCAAAGACAGCAGTTTTGTCGATATCGCCGGTGTCTACATCAATGACGTCAACTACGCGTTGTTCAATAACCGCACTGATCAGCCGCTCAGTATTCTCGGCACGAATTTGTCGGCGGGAAATTTCAGGAATAATGACGGCAGCGCGGTTGCGCTGGAGTATGACGGCATCTCCAACCTGCTGACGGTTATCGCGCCCGTCCATCAGGGTGTTAATACCATAAAGATTGGAATTGCCGATACCGGTGATCAAATTTACGATTCAGGGCTTTTTATCGGGAACTTGCGTGCGGTCGATTTTTCCGGATCGGGATTGGCACTGGAAATAAAAGGCACGGGATCGGATGATCCTTTGGTGCAGGGGCAGGATTTTAATGAATCTTTTGAATTGGGCGATGGTAACGATAATGTATCCGGCGGGAAAGGCGATGATGTTCTGAATGGCGGTAACGGGTTTGATGCGGCCATCTTCAGCGGAAACTTTTCGAACTATGATTTCAGCAAATTATTTACCGGCAACACGATCTCAGGGCCGGACGGGAATGACAGTCTTGTCGATATCGAATTCGGTTTGTTTGATAACGATTTGTTTGCATTTAATACCAATGCAGGCGACGCAACTTACAATATTTATGCATTATTGCAGGCTGCGTTCAATACGGCGCCTTCTGCCAGCCTTTTAAGCGGATGGGTTAAGGAAGGAATGGACGGGGCGGAATTGCCGGTTCTGGCTCAGGATATGATTAATACCTATGCGCCCGGCGTTTCTAACGAAGTGCTGATTACGCACTTGTTCCAGACCGTCGTTGGCATCACTCCCTCTCCGGCGGATGTGGATGCTTTCAGTGCGTTGATCGGTCCGGGCAAGACATTTGCTACACAGGGAGATCTGGTTGCTTTCGCAGCCCTGCATGAACTCAATACCGCCGAGATCGCTGCCATTGCGGGAACGCCGGTTCCCCTCGATCTGTCGGTATTTATCTGAGAATCGGATCTCATTCCGGTTCAGGAAGCGCAGACCTTTCAAATATGCCTTTCCTCATCTATCTGCACCAGATAGATGAGGATGATGGTAACGATCATTACCAGGCGGAACGCCGCTTGTTGTCCATTGGCGGTTTCTGATTGCCACATCAGAAACCATTCTCCGCCGATAGTCATGAACCCGGTAAACCACAGCAGAAAGCCCAGTGTGAGACCCAGAATCGCCCAGCCCTTGGCCTGGTTAAAAGCGGCGGGATCTTTGATGTTGTGATATAAACGGAACCCTCCGAGCCAGCAAAGCCCTGCAATAATGATTTCGCAGCCGATGATGAAACCATAAACGGCATGATGGATGAGCGGAGAATGAATAGCCCGCCACAATCCTTGGTTACCGGGGAAAGTGGTATCCATCATCAGGACGTGAGCAACGAGGGTAAAGTTCGAGTGATAATCGGTCAGGTTGCCGCAAGCCACTAACGAAGCATACAGTGCAAAAGCCAGTACCAGCACCAGTTTTGATAATCTCGTATACATGGTTGTGATTCAATTCATACGTGATTGATTCCGCAGATGAACAGGTGTTGCGCGGACTGACCGCAAGCGGCAGTAAATTCCGCTGCGCTTAAAACCCGGCCGGATCACTGAGCCAGTAGCGGGCGTGTTCCGGCCGGGTTGATTGAATATGTTGCAGGGCAACAGAGTCTAGGAAGTTTGCTGAATGCCTGCCAGTAGCCAGGTGGCGTCCGGATCTTTCAGATCTTTTTGCACGTGCCAGATTTCATCAAAGGCTTCCGGTTCGCTGTCCGGACCATCGCGTAACTGTCCGGTGAAGCGCACGCTGGCGATAGCCATATCATGGGTTGTTTCGACTTCCAGTAAATTGGCATCGATGAACATGACTTCTGTTTGCTGCTGTGTATCACCTCTTTCCTTAATCTGTTCGCTTATTTCCGCCAGCATTTCAGAGGTCGTGTAGTCGCGGATTTCATTGATGTCGCCGCGATCATGCGCTGACTGCAGGCGAATGAATGAAGCTTTGGCATTGCGCAGAAAAGGCTCCACTTTAAAATCCGCCGGAATGTTTGGCTGATGATGCGTGGTTTCACCTTCGCTGCTGGGCGCCGTTTCTGCTGACGCGGTAAAGGGCGGTGTGTTAAAGCGGTCCTGTGTGCCGGTATTCATGCCGGAATATTGCATTGAAGGCGCGTGCGCTGCAGTTTTGGATTTGCGCAACATGCGAATGACAAAGAAAACAGCTCCTATCAGTAGCGCCAGGATCACAATATCCATCATGTTGATATTTTCAAACGCACCGCCCATGAAGAGCGCAGCCAGTAAACCACCGGCTGCGAGTCCCGCCAATGCGCCGCCCCATTTGCTTCCGCTCGAAGGAGCGGCGGGAGTTGCAGCGGGTGATTGTTTAGGGGCGGGCGCAGCTTGCTGCTGATTAACCGACTGGCGTTGCGTGCCTAGATTTTTGCCGCCACCCATACGTTTTGCTTCTGCGTCAAACGCGAGCAATCCGAAGCTGAGAAAAGCCAGAGTCAGAAAGGTAAGTGTTTTCTTCATAGTTGTCTCCCAAGCTGTTGTTAAAGTTTTCAGTATAGCATCGGGTTTGCGTCGCCAGCTAGAAATCTGCCGGACTTAACAGGCCGTTGAAAACCCACCGAGTCGGGTAAAATTTGATGGAACCCACTCACCTC
>CAZDYN010000234.1:0-4206 GCA_964509635.1 uncultured Nitrosomonas sp.
GCCAGCCATGATAATTTGTATTTGCGGGCGAGCAATATCATGGCAACAAGAACACCGAGAAATCCGCCATGAAACGACATGCCACCTTCCCAGATAGCGAAAATATGCAGCGGATGTTCCAGATAATAGCCGAATTGATAAAACAGCACGTGTCCCAGGCGCCCGCCCAAAATCACGCCCAACATGCCATAAAACATCGCATCATCGAGTATCTCATTGGTAAACGCGGAATGCGGATTGTGCTTGATGCGATAGCGTCCAAGCAGGATGAACAGCACAAAGCCGAGTAAATACATCAATCCATACCAATGCACGGAAAGCGGTCCCACGGAGATGGCAACGGGATCAATTTGCGGATGAACGAGCATAGTTTCGGCCTTATTTACGGTAAAATACTTATCATTATAGCAAGTGCGTTTGTGTACGCATTTCATAAATTGTAAGTTTCATCTCATCGAGGAGCAAAGTAAGCATGCCAGACAATAAACGAAGCCAGATCATTACCCAGGGTACCCAGCACGCACCCAGCCGCGCCATGTTGCGCGCGGTTGGTTTCAACGATGGGGATTTCAGCAAACCGATCGTCGGTGTCGCCAATGGTTACTCCACGATAACACCCTGCAATAAAGGATTAAACGAGTTGTCATTAAGAGCCGAATCGGCGTTAAGGCAGGCGGGCGCAATGCCGCAGATGTTCGGCACCATCACGGTATCGGATGGAATCTCGATGGGCACGGAAGGCATGAAGTATTCCCTGGTTTCGCGCGAAGTGATCGCCGATTCGATTGAAACCTGCGTACAAGGGGAAAGCATGGATGGTGTGATTGCCATCGGCGGTTGTGACAAAAATATGCCGGGCGCGATGATTGCCATTGCACGCATGAATGTTCCGGCAATTTTTGTGTATGGCGGTACGATCAAACCGGGGCACTATAAAAATCAGGATCTCACCATTGTCAGCGTGTTTGAAGCAGTAGGACAGCACAGCGCGCATAAAATCAATGACGATGAACTGTTGCAGATTGAACGGCATGCTTGCCCCGGCGCCGGTTCTTGCGGCGGCATGTTTACTGCCAATACGATGTCGTCCGCTTTTGAAGCGATGGGCATGAGTCTGCCGTATTCATCCACCATGTCCGCCGAAGATACCGAGAAATTGATCAGCGCCGGGCAATCTGCTGAAGTATTGGTGAGTGCCATCAAGAAACAGATTCTACCGCGCGATATCATTACCCGTAAATCGATCGAGAATGCCGTTGCGGTAATTATGGCGGTGGGCGGTTCGACCAATGCGGTGCTGCATTTTCTGGCTATTGCGCACGCCGCCGAAGTTGAATGGAGCATTGATGATTTCGAACGGATGCGCGCTAAAGTGCCGGTATTATGTGACTTGAAACCTTCCGGGCGTTATGTGACAGCCGATCTGCACTATGCCGGCGGTATTCCGCAAGTGATGAAAATGCTGCTGAATCATGGTTTGCTGCATGGAGATTGCATCACGATCAGCGGTCAAACCATCGCGGAAGTATTGCAAGATATTCCGGATGCGCCGCGCGCCGATCAAAGCGTGATCCGCCAATGGGATAATCCGATGTATGCGCAAGGGCACCTGGCGATTCTGAAAGGCAATCTGTCCACGGAAGGGTGCGTGGCAAAAATTTCCGGCATCAAGAATCCAAAAATCACTGGCCCGGCACGGGTATTTGAATCGGAAGAAACCTGCATGGCGGCGATTCTGGCGCGCAAGATCCAGCCCGGCGATGTCGTGGTGATCCGCTATGAAGGACCCAAGGGCGGTCCCGGTATGCGGGAAATGCTGTCGCCGACTTCCGCCCTGATCGGAGAAGGTCTGGGTGACTCCGTCGGATTGATTACCGATGGGCGTTTCTCCGGTGGCACTTATGGCATGGTGGTTGGGCATGTTGCGCCGGAAGCTTTTGTCGGCGGTACCATTGCGCTGGTGCAGGAGGGTGATTCGATAACCATTGATGCCGAGCAGCGGCTGCTGCAATTGAATGTGCCGGATGATGTTCTGGCGCAGCGGCGCGCAGCGTGGCAATCGCCGCAGCCGCGTTATTCGCGCGGGGTTCTGGCCAAATACGCAAGGCTGGTTTCCAGCGCCAGCGCGGGGGCGATAACGGATTAGCGCTTATTTCTGCGCTTTCGCCGGAACTAAATAATTTGCCCTTAAGTCTCAGCAAAGCAGTATGATCGGAGGTGGCAGCTTGTCCGGTCAGTGTGTGGGTAGCGTGATAGTGTGCACTGCCGGTAATCACAGATTGACAGGATTTGCTGCAAGTCTGTAAAGTTCGGGGTAGAATAACCACCCTTTTATAATTTTAATAAGGAAAAAATATGAAAAAAGTGTTAATAGGAGCAGTTGCTGCATCAGCTTTATTATTAGCAGGTGTTGCACAAGCAAGCGCAGATCTGGCAAAAAACAGCGGCTGTATGAACTGCCACAATGTTGATACCAAACTGGTTGGCCCAAGCTTGAAAGATATTGCTGCCAAATACGCGGATCAAGCTGATGCTTCTGCATACCTGGCTGGAAAAATTAAAGGCGGAAGCAATGGCGTCTGGGGTCCAATCCCAATGCCGCCTAACGCCAACGTTAGCGATGAAAATGCCAAAGTGTTAGCTGATTTTATTCTGACACTGAAGTAATTCATTCTGAATTCAGGGAAAGCCGACGCATAACAACGTCGGCTTTTTGTTTGCATCACCGAAAATATTCACAGGAATTTCTGCACAAAAAGTGGAGGAGGGATGAAAACTCGTATCACATGGAAGGGGAATGTCAGTTTTCTGGCTGAATCGGGGAGCGGCCATGCGGTATTGATGGATGGCGCGCCGGAAGCGGGCGGACAGAACCTCGGGCCGCGTCCGATGGAAATGCTGCTGATGGGGCTGGGCGGCTGCACCACGTTTGACGTGGTGTTGATTCTGAAAAAAAGCCGGCAGGATATTACCGATTGCGTGGTTGAAATTGAGGCCGAACGTGCCGCCGTCGATCCCAAAGTATTTACCCGCATTCATTTGCATTTCATCCTCACCGGGCACAATTTGAATCCGCAGAGCGTTGAACGCGCTATTAATCTATCTGCGGGAAAATATTGCTCGGCCTCGATCATGCTGAAACAGACGGTAAAAATAACGCATGATTTTGAGATTATTAACGTTTAATGATGCACATCCCCGGAAACCCCATATCGTTAGAGCAAACCCGATTCATGCGCTTGCAGGTCGGCATGATAGCTGGAACGCACCATCGGTCCGCAGGCAGCATGGCTGAAACCCATTTCTAGCGCCGCCCGTTCAAAATCTTTGAAGCCTTCTGGGGTAACATAGCGCATGACCGGCAGGTGGCCGATACTGGGTTGCAGGTATTGACCGATGGTCAGCATTTCCACATTGTGCGCGCGCAAGTCGCGCAATACTTGCAGGATTTCTTCGTCCGTTTCGCCTAATCCGAGCATCAAGCCCGATTTGGTGGGAATATGGGGAAAATCCGCTTTAAAGTCTTTCAGCAATTTCAATGAATTTGCATAATCAGCGCCTGGACGGCATTGTTTGTACAATCTGGGCACGGTTTCAAGATTATGATTCAGAACGTCCGGCGGACAGGCAGCCAGTTTTTCCAGGGCCACTTCCAGGCGGCCTCTGAAATCCGGCACCAGGGTTTCGATTTTCGTGTGCGGTGAATGCGCGCGTATTTCACGGATGCAGTCGGTAAAGTGCTGTGCGCCGCCGTCGCGCAAGTCGTCACGATCGACACTGGTGATGACGACATACTTCAGCTTCATGGCGGCAATCGATTGCGCCAAATGCAGCGGCTCGCCGGCATCCGGCGGCTTGGGTCTGCCATGCGCGACATCGCAGAAGGGACAGCGGCGTGTGCATAAATCACCCAGAATCATGAAGGTGGCTGTGCCTTTGCCGAAACATTCGCCAATATTGGGACAGGAAGCTTCCTCGCAGACGGTATGCAGCTTATGTTCACGCAGCAGCCGTTTGACTTCGTAATAATTTTCACTGTTGGATGAACGGACACGAATCCATGATGGCTTGCGCAGCAGATCGTCGCGTGATTGCGGAGCTATTTTGACAGGATTGCGTGCTGTTTTGTCAGCGCCTTTCTGGCGGGTATCAGTGGTCATAATGGTTAGTTGATAATCCTTTGAGAAGTTTTTCTTGTAATTGATC
>CAZDYN010000235.1:0-4175 GCA_964509635.1 uncultured Nitrosomonas sp.
TTTTAAACGCTTTAACATATTTGCCGCAGTAATAATGATAGAAGATCAGTATCAATACCAATGCCAGTTTGGCATGCAGCCAGCTACCGGAAAAACCGTATCCCAGCCACAGCCACACACCGAACACAACGGTCAGCGCGGTAGGGTGGATAAGCTTGCGCCATCCACCATCAAACTTGATAAAACATCAAAAAAAGAGAAATTTCCTCAGAAGGAGGGCAGGGTGAGTGATTTGAAAAAATATGTCAGCAACCGGAAAGTCGCTGATGCTGCATTTAATGAAAATTATGAAGAAGGGTATCAAGCATTTAAAATTGGTGTGTTGCTTCGGCAAGCCCGAGAAGCTTCCGGGCTGACACAGGAACAGATTGCGGAGAAACTTAATACCAAGAAATCAGCTATCTCGAGGATTGAGAATCATGCCGAGGATATCAAACTATCGACTTTAGAGAAATTTGCATCGGTGCTGGGTTGCAAGATTGAGGTTTCGATTACGCAGGATAGTTAACAATCAGTAGTGGATTTCTCCCTCCGGTCGCAATGACAAAACTGTCATTGCGAACTGACGTGAGGCATCTTAAAACTCAGAAACCAGCGCAACCAAATCCGGTTTAACCACCACTAAAATCACAACCGCAAACAACACCAGCACCGGAAATTCGTTAAACCAGCGGTAAAAAACATGTCCATGCTGATTGGCATCGTTTTTAAACGCTTTAACATATTTGCCGCAGTAATAATGATAGAAGATCAGTATCAAGACCAATGCCAGCTTGGCATGCAGCCAGCTACCGGAAAAGCCGTAACCCAGCCACAGCCACACACCGAACACCACAGTCAGTACCGCGCCGGGGGTCATGATGCCGTAATAGAGCTTGCGTTCCATGATCTTGAATCGTTCCTTGCCGGGCTGATCCTCGCACATGGCGTGATAGACAAACAAACGCGGCAGATAGAATAGCCCCGCGAACCAGGTGACCATGAAAATAATGTGCAATGATTTTATCCAGAGCATGGCAGTGTGAATGGTTAATGTTAAAGTTGCTATGATACGGGGCTTGGAATTTTAACGCTATCCCCTGGAATGAGCGAAGCGCTGAACAAGTTTCATTTCGAGCAAGAGCGGGAAATATTAGATTCCTCACTGCGCTCGGAATGACCAATGCGGGTTATTCAGAGTTTCCCGGGGGGATCATGCGCAATGTTTGTAATTGGATTGAACAACGGGATAACGATGAACCGACATTATCAGAAATTAGTTCAAAAACTGGAAGAAATCACTCATTTGAATGGCGTCATGAGCACGCTGGGCTGGGATCAGGAGGTGATGATGCCGGCGGGTGCGAGTGATGCGCGTGCCAAGCAGATTGCGGCGCTGGCTGGGGTCATTCATGAGCGTATGACGGATGCGGAGCTCGGTGATTGCCTGAACGAGCTGAAAGAGGGTGCTTTCACTTCTTTAAGTGAAGTGGAGCGCTGCAATATCCGCGAAGCGTTGCGCGGTTATGAACTGGAAACCAAAGTGCCGAAACGGCTGGTGCAGGAGCTGGCAGAACTGGGGTCGCGCGGGCATGGTATCTGGGTGGCGGCGCGGCAGGAGAATCAATTTGCCGCTTTTGCGCCGGTGCTGAAACGTTTTCTGGCATTGAAGACAGAATGGGCGCAGTGTGTGTCACCTGAATTGAGCATCTATGATGCCAATATTGATCTGTTTGAACGCGGCACGACGATGGATATGATCACGCCGGTATTCGAGCGCTTGAAGGAGGAGCTGATTCCGTTGATTCATGCCATTCAGAATCACGCTTACCAGCCGGATACTTCGTTCCTGCAGGGCAGGTTTGCGTTGGATAAGCAGGAAGCCCTGGCGCGCAGAATCAGCCAGGATATCGGCTTTAATTTTGAACAGGGCCGCATGGACGTGTCGGTGCATCCGTTTTGCGGCGGCAGTCATCCGACCGATGTGCGCATCACGACGCGCTACAAGGATAGTAATTTTATTGAATCGCTATATGCCGTGATTCATGAAACCGGTCATGCGCTGTATGAGCAAGGCCGCCCGCATGAATTGGGCGATTTGCCGGCTGCGGAATCACTGACGATGGGAATCCACGAATCCCAGTCGTTATTCTGGGAACGCATGATCGCGCAGAGTAAGCCGTTTTGCCAGCATTATTTCGAGACGATCCGCGCGGCATTTCCCGAAAATCTGCAGAATGCCTCCATAGACGCGTTTTACCGTGCCATCAATACCTGCAAGCCGGATTTTATCCGGGTGGAAGCCGATGAAGTGACTTATCCGCTGCATGTCATTTTGCGTTATGAAATCGAAAAGGGATTGTTTGATGGTTCGATGCAGGTTGATGATTTGCCGCATATTTGGAATGAATTGATGCAGAAATACTTGGGAATCAAACCGCCGACCGACACGCTCGGTGTGTTGCAGGATTCGCATTGGAGCGGTGGGGCGTTTGGGTATTTTCCTTCATACACGCTGGGTGCGATGTATGCGTGCCAGTTTTATCAAACGTTGCTGCGTGAACAGCCGGATACGGAACGAAATATCGCCCAAGGAAATTTTGCGCCGGTCAAAAACTGGTTAAACGAAAAAATCCATCGTCAAGGCAGGCTCTATTCGCCGCAGCAACTGGTCGAGCAGGTGACCGGCGAACCGCTGAACCCGGATTATTTCGTTGCTTATCTTAAACGCAAATACAGCGAGGTTTATCAGCTAACTGAATAAGCTGGGTTTGCTGAAGCTTGTCTGCGGCCCGGGTTGCTCTCGATCCATTTCTTAACGCGATTGGCGTCGCCGATACGCGTATTTTTACCCCACGAGTTCAATAAAACAATCACGACGGGCTGGCCTGATATTTTGGCCTGCATGACCAGACAGCGCCCGGCTTCGTTCAAGTAGCCGGTTTTGGAAACATCGATTTTCCAGTTTTGATTGCGCACCAGACTGTTGGAATTGACATACTGTAATGGCCCGCGTCTGTTTCCGGGCGATACGGAATGCTGTGAGGTCGTGGAAAATTCGCGGATATTGGCATAGCTATTGGAAGCTGCGACCAGTTTGGCCAGGTCGCGCGCGGTGGCTACATTGTTGCTGCTCAAGCCGGTGGGTTCGACAAAGCGGCTGTTGAACATTCCAATTTGTTTGGCCTTGATGTTCATGGCATTCACGAATGCCGTGGTGCCACCTGGGTAGGTGCGGCCAAGCGCGGCCGCCGCACGGTTCTCCGATGACATGAGCGCCAATCTTAACAATTCATGACGCGCATAGCTGCTGCCCACAGGCAGACGGGACGTGGAGTGCTTCAGCTTGTCGACATCGGCATTCTCGATTTTGATGATTTCATCCGGTGATAAGCGTGCATCCAGAATGACCATCGCGGTCATCAACTTGGTGATAGAAGCAATCGGCATCACCTTGTCGGCATTCTTGTCATAAATGACATGCTCATTTTGAGCATTAAAAACAAGCGCAGCCTGGGATTTGATATCCAGGACTTTTTTCTGTGCATCTTTCTGCGCCAGGGTGTTATGGGTATAAAAAAACAGGATACAAAATAAAAATAATACTGGTTTCATTCTTCCTTTTCTCCAATCGCTGGGAATTACAAACCACCTTCAATTCGATTGATTTTTTTAAGCAAGGGAAATATCAATTGAGAGTTTCTTGTCTGATGATTATTTTCTGAATAGTTTACTCGATTTCTATCGGCAGAGCCTTAAAATAAATTCTTTGTTCGTAAATAAGTTATCGAATAATATTAAGGCAATACCTTATGAATAATCCATTGGATACGAAGAATTCGGTTTGTTCAATTTTATGACGGGGAAGTGAGATTCAGCAGGGCTTCTCTAAAGAAGTGGAAAGAGAAATTGCCGCTATCGCGTATTCAGGAAGAATAAAGAACTAAAGCGGCGATTACTCGGGTTGTTGTGGAGGATATTTTTTTACTTGATAGCAAAATAAATAGGTCAAGCCGATAGTTGCGGGTTATTTGGCATAAACTGAAATCCATCTGGATTACAGAAGAAATAATCTTAAGGGCATCTCTAAAAATCCGGATTTTGCGAGCATCCGCTTCGCGGATTGCCTGCTTACCCCATCTTGTCACAACACTTTGTTGCTCGAAAAAAATGTTTCCTTACATATCAATTATATG
>CAZDYN010000236.1:0-4162 GCA_964509635.1 uncultured Nitrosomonas sp.
TGCAGATTTGAGCCGTACACCATTTTAAATTTGCTTGAATAGCGCTCTTCCGGGTAGCGGAATCCATAGCCGATTATTTTTGCGGATTTATTGACGAGCTGGCGCGACAACTCAACACCGAGCACGTCGTCCATATTGATCACTGCATACTGCAATCCCGGCCAGAAAAACAAACGCGCCTTGGCGGCAGCATAGGCATCCATATCCGTATGGTAATCCAGGTGATCGCGCGATAAATTAGTCAGCACGGCAATAGCGAATGTTGTTCCGTTGATCCGGCCCTGCACCAGACCGTGCGAGGAGACCTCCATCACCGCACCCTGCGCGCCCTGTGCAAGAAAATTGGCCAATGTACGCTGCAACACCGTGGCATCGGGTGTCGTATTGCCTGCCGGTGCCAATTCACCGCAGAAACCGCTTCCCAATGTTCCCGATAGGGCCGTTTTTTTACCCAGGCTTGTCATAGCCTGCGCGTACCAATGACTGCAGGAGGTTTTGCCATTGGTTCCGGTAATCCCGACCATCCATAATTTTTCCGACGGGTGACCGCATACATAGCTGGCGATCAGGCCGGCCTTAGCCTTCAGATCATTGACCGCCAATGCGGGAATGCGCCACTCCGGATTCCAGGTAAAATCCTGCGGATCCCACAGGATGGCATTGGCGCCCGCGGCGATGGCCTGCGGAATAAACTTGCGTCCGTCCGTGATTTCGCCCGCATACGCCAGAAACGTATCGCCGGATTTTACCTGCCGGCTGTCCGTTACCGGATTTCTGACCGGAACGCCCAGCTCATCCAGCAGATGATAATCAAATGACTTGGCGGTTTTTCTTTTGGCGGTCATCAGATTCATCCCTCATCACCCATTTCCGGTGTTGCGGTAAAGGTAATGACATTATTGGCCGGCGCATCCGGCGGTATATTCAGAATGCGTAACGCACCGGACATCACTTTACTGAAAACCGGCGCGGCCACGGCACCGCCGAAATATTTTCCTGCGGAAGGTTCATCGATCATCACCGCGATGATCAAACGCGGATTCGATACCGGCGCATAGCCCACAAAGGTTGAAATATAGGTTTTATTGGCGTATTGACCATCGATCAGTTTGTGCGCCGTTCCCGTTTTACCGGCAACGCGATAACCGTTAATCTGCGCCAGCGGAGCCGTACCGCCCGGCTTGGTTGCCATTTCCAGCATATGGCTCATCGCCAGCGCGGTATCGCGTGAAATTACGCGCTGCCCCATCACCGGCATATTTTGCTTCAACAGCGAAATGGGTTTGAGTTCCCCTCCGCTGGCAAAAATTGTGTAGGCGCGCGCCAATTGCATCAGACTGGTCGATATGCCGTGACCGTAGGACATGGTAGCCTGCTCGATCGGGCGCCATCTGTTGTAGGGCCGCAATATTCCACCAGCTTCTCCGGGAAAACCCGAGTTCGTCAGCATGCCAAACCCCGACCGGTTAAACATCTCCCACATCGTTTGCGGTTCCAGCGACAATGCGATTTTCGCCGTCCCGACGTTGCTCGATTGCTGGATGATCTGGGCGACTGTCAATTCTCCCTTATTGCTGACATCACGTATGGTTTTCCTGCCCACCTGCCACATTCCCGGCGCCGTCTGCAACACCGTATCGGAATTAACCTTGCCGATTTCCAAGGCGGCGGCCACAGTAAACGGCTTCAGCGTCGAGCCTGGTTCGAACGTATCGATCAATGCCCGGTTGCGCAGCCTCTCATTATTGATGGTCGACCGTCTGTTCGGGTTATAAGCGGGCAGATTGGTCAACGCCAGAATTTCACCTGTTTGCGCATCGAGCACGACAATACTGCCGGCCTTCGCTTTATTGGCCAGCACCGCCTCTTTTAATTCCGCATGCGCGCGATATTGAATTCTTCTATCAATCGATAGCACCACATCCTGACCGGGTTTAGGCAGGCGGATACTTTCGACATCCTCAATAATCTGCCCTTTGTTATCCTTGAGTACACGGCGGCGCCCCAATTCTCCCGCCAGCGTATCCTGCCAGCCACGCTCGACACCTTCCTGACCCTCGTCGTTGATATCGGTAAAACCCAGCACATGCGCGGCAAACTCACTTTCCGGATAATACCGTTTGGATTCATAGAGCAAATGGATGCCGCGGATTTTCAGCTTCAGGATCTTCTCAGCGGTATCGGGCACCATATGGCGTTTCAGATAAACAAACCTTCTTTTTTCCTTATCCTTATTCAGAAGCGCATCGATCTCAACACTATCCATCTCCAGCAAGGCCGCTAATTGTTTCAGCTTTTCAGGTGAAATCTCCACCACTTTCGGGTCGGCATAAATGGAGGCCACTGGCGAACTGATGGCCAGGATATGGCCATTGCGGTCGGTAATCATGCCCCGGTCGGCATTCATTTCCACAACCCGGCTATAGCGCGACTCCCCTTTCTTCTGCAAAAAATCATGATGCATTCCTTGTAGATAGGCCGCACGCCCGGCCAAACTGACCAAACCCAGCACCAGTAAGCTGAGTAACAGAAATGAGCGCCATGCCGATAATTTAATTGGCGGCATTTCAGGCTTAATCATGGCCTAACGCTCTCCGCATCTGCCCGCTCCCCGGCATTGCTGATTGCTACAATTTGTATACTGGAAGCGGCCGGCACGGCCATATTCAGATGCTCCCTGGCAATCTGCTCGATACGTCCATGCATAATCAATGTGCTTTGTTCCAGTTGTAATCTCCCCCATTCCACATCCAGCTTCCGCTCTATTTCTTTTTCATTCTCCAGTGCCATGAATAGTTTGCGCACCATGTGCTGCGAGGTCACCACACCCAACGCGCAAGCGATCAGGACAAAAACGAAGAAAATGTTCAATTTGAACATTCCGTTTACCCGTTCAATGCCACTTTCTCGGCCACACGCATGACCGCGCTCCTTGAGCGCGCATTCTCCGCCACTTCAAGTTCATCCGGGCGAACAGCCCGGCCAATCACCCGTAGCGTCTGCTTGCTGAAGCGCTGCAAATCCTTTTGCCGCAGCGGCACACCGCGCGGCAATTCATCCGCATTGGCTGCCGTGCGCATAAAACGTTTGACCATACGATCTTCCAAAGAATGAAAACTGATTACCACCAACCTTCCGCCCGGATTCAATAATTCCACACACTGCGGCAAGATCAGCGACAACTCCTCAAGCTCCTGATTGAGAAAAATCCGTATCGCCTGAAAAGTGCGCGTCGCCGGATGCCGCATATTTTCCCGCTGGCGCTGCCGCGTACGCACGACCGCTGCGACAATCTCGGCAAGTTGTAATGTGGTAGCAATAGGCTGCCGCGTTCTTGCCACAATAATCGCTCTTGCAATCTGCTTAGCAAACCGTTCTTCGCCATATTCCCTGATCACCCGTTCCAGTTGATCTTCCGTAACCGCCGCCAGCCATTCTGCCGCAGTCCGCCCACTCGTTGTATCCATGCGCATGTCGAGCGGCCCTGCCGAACGAAAGCTGAATCCGCGCGAAATTTCTTCCAATTGCGGCGACGACACGCCCAAATCCAATAACACGCCGTCAACCCTGGTAACCCCCATCTCCCGCAATATCTGTTGCATGCCGGAGAAATTGCCATGCCGGATACGAAATCGCTGATCCGCAATCGCCTCACCCGCGACCACCGCTGCCGGATCTCTATCCAGAGCGATTAACCGGCCCCGCTCATCCAGCCGCGACAGGATCAAACGGCTATGCCCGCCGCGCCCGAACGTTGCATCCACATAGACGCCATCCGGTTTTACCACCAGTGCATCGACTGCTTCACGCAACAATACCGAAACGTGCATTGGCCGCCTTTACCGCTTCAATTACAGCGAAAAGCCATCCAGCTCAGACGGCATATCGCCATCCTTGAAAGCCAGAGCATTTTCGATCTGTAAATTCCATTGCGCTTCATCCCACAGCTCAAACTTTGCCCCCTGCCCAACCAGCACCACATCCTTGGACAAACCGGCAAACTGACGCAGCGGCGGTGACACCAGAATGCGCCCTGCGGCATCCATCTCGACATCACACGCATTACCCACCAGCAACCTCTGCAAATTGCGGGTTTTGGATTCAAAACTGGAAAGATTATTGAGTTTTTGTTCTATCGGTTCCCAGGCTGGCTGAGGATAAA
>CAZDYN010000237.1:0-4120 GCA_964509635.1 uncultured Nitrosomonas sp.
ACCAGGGCTTTTTTGCATTCCATCATGCCAAGCCCGGTCATTTCGCGCAGTTCCTTTACCATGCTTGCGGTAATTTCCGCCATATTTACTCCAGATACAAAATTAGTTTATAGATACAGATTCAAAATAAGGCAAGAGAACAGGTAAATGATCACTCTGCTTACCTGTTCGATCCATAACCGTCAGTATACCGATACCGCAGGCAGAACTACTTTTGCCTTATTCGGCGGCTTCCGCGCTCATTTCAATGATTTCCTGGATAGACTGATTCCGTCCTTCCAGAATGGCATCGGCTACCCCGCGTGCATATAAGCGTATTGCCCGGCTTGAGTCATCGTTTCCTGGGATAATGTACTGTAAACCTTCCGGATTATGATTGGTATCGACAACTCCGATGACCGGGATGCCAAGCTTTCTGGCTTCGGTAATAGCACCTTTCTGATATCCGACATCGATCACAAACAGCGCATCCGGCAGACCTTTCATATCCTTGATACCACCCAAACTGCTGTTGAGTTTATCCAGTTCTCTTTGGAGATCAAGCGCTTCCTTTTTTACAAGTTTATCCAATGTTCCATCTTGAACCATTGTTTCCATATCGTGTAAGCGCTTGATGGATTGTTTGATGGTTTTGAAATTAGTCAGCATTCCGCCCAGCCAGCGTTGATCGACGTAGGGGGATCCGCAGCGTGCTGCTTCTTCGCGCACGATATCGCGTGCTTGCCGTTTGGTGCCAACAAATAAAATAACCCCTTTGTTTGCTGCCAATTGACGTGCATATTTCATGGCTTCTTCATACATCACCAAGGTTTTTTCGAGATTGATGATATGGATTTTGTTGCGATGGCCGAAGATATACTGTGCCATTTTTGGATTCCAGAAACGTGTCTGGTGTCCAAAGTGAACACCGGCTTCCAGCATTTGCCGCATAGTGACTGACATAAATTTTCTCCTTAAGGATTGAGCCTCCATTCGCTTTAATTACGCTACAAATCGAGCAAAGTTTCGGGCGAATGTGTGAATTTAATTTGACCTGCATATCATGCATTATCGCGTAGATAGTCAAATTATCTTTGTATTATAGCATTTTCTAATGCTTACTCAAGCTGACAGAAAATAGGTATAAAGAATTGAAGTCGGATGAAGGTGCGCTTATTTTGCCGCCAAGCGGTTTGATAGAGGTTTTTATTGCCGGTATGGCTCATGTAACGCAGGATGAGTTCCCCATTTTCATTCTCAAGCGCTCAATATCGTGTATTTGAATGTGCTTGTTATCAACTGTAATGATGTTCTCATCCTGCAGTTTGGAGAAAGCGCGGCTGACGGTTTCCAGCTTTAGACCAAGATAGCTGCCAATTTCCTCGCGTGTCATGCGCAGATTGAATTCGGACTCGGAATAACCGCGCATCAGAAAGCGGCGCGATAAATTCAGTAGAAAGGATGCCAGGCGTTCTTCCGCTTTCATGCTGCCGAGCAGCAACATAACACCATGATCCCGTACAATTTCCCGGCTCATGATTTTATGAAAATGACGCATCAGTGACGGAATAACACGGCTGATCTCTTCCAGTTTGGCAAAAGGAATTTCACATACTTCGCTGTCTTCAAGCGCAACAGCGTCACAAGTATGTATTTCCGTGCTGATAGCATCCAATCCCAGCAGTTCTCCCGTCATGTGAAAACCGGTCACTTGCTGCCGTCCGTCCTCTTCCAGTACGCAAGTCTTTAAAAACCCGCTGCGAATAGCAAAGAGTGATTGAAATTTCACCCCCGCCCTGTGGAGATAGGCACCCCGCTGGACCTTGCGCGTATGACTGACTACATCGCCGAGAACTTGAATTTCCTGCTCGTTAAGACCAACCGGCAAGCACAGTTCGCGCAAACTGCAGGTTGCGCAGCTTGATCGAATATGTGAGATATCAAGATGATTATGTAGTGAAGTGTCGTGAAGCAAAGTATTTTCCAAATGTAGGGAATTACATTTCAGTGCTTTGATTGATTTGAATCAAAGTTGATATTTCAAACTCGCAGCATAATTCTACGATATTACTCAAGGAAGTGGATATTCTTTTTTGTATTGGCAGCATTCAAATTGAAATGGCTGATCGGGGTGGCCGGCGTGTGATGGCGTATCAAGGCAATTTTTTTGAGCTATATTCTTCACAAAGTGAGATCCTCAGTGCATCCATTTTTATTCTCTCATTTATCGTCTGATTTGCCTGAGATCGATTTAGATCTGGTTCAGCGTTTTGGATGTCATCATGCAGACTATCGTTTGTATCCGGGAACCGATTATTTTGTTGAAACGTTTGATGCCAATGCCTATATCGCCTGGCTGGGCAATCGCAAATCAGGATATTTCCGTCGGCCTTTATCCTTATATGTGCATATCCCTTTTTGCAATTCATTGTGTTTTTATTGTCATTCCAATCAGATTATCTCCGCGGCTAATGACAGCATTACAACTTACCTGGATTACCTGTCGCGTGAAATAAGGCTGCAAGGGCGGTTTTTCCAAGATGATTCCAAAGTTGAGCAGTTATATTTCGGCGGGGGTACTCCGACTTTCCTGGACGATACTCAATTAAGCGGTATTGTGAAAGAGATTCGGCAAAATTTTAACTTGGTGAAAGACGGAGAATTTTGCATAGAAATCGATCCGCGGCAAATAACTGATCCTGCAAGGATGCACGCCTTGAGGGAAATGGGATTTAACTGCGCAATCATGGGGGTGCAGGATTTTGATCAATCGGTGCAGCGAACGATACACCGCATGCAAACAGAAGATATGACACTGCGTGCTATCCGTGATGCGCAGCAAGCTGGTTTTAAAACGGTTCGAGCCGATTTGATTTACGGATTGCCGCAACAGGATGAGGGAAAATTTGCATACACGCTGGAGAAAATTACTGCCGCCGGTCCGAATCAAATTCAGTTATTGAATTATGTGCACTTACCAGAGAAATTCAAGCCGCATTGCAGTATCAATGCAAAGGGTTTGCCCGATACGGAAACCCGGCGCGAGATGCTGCTGCTTGCCATCAAGCATTTGGTTGATGCCGGTTATATTCATGTCGGCATGAATCTTTTTGCCCGGCAGAATGATCAATTGGCGGTCGCGCAACGGCAAGGCCGCCTGCATTATGGTTTACAGGGCTATTCGATCTATCCGGATAGTGATCATATTGCGCTGGGTATCTCAGGAATCGGAAGCGTGGGTCCAACGTTGAGTCAGAATTACTGCGATCTTCCGCAATATTACGGCAAGCTGGAGCGCGATATTCTTCCGATCATGCGTGGCATCAAATTGAGCGCTGATGATTTGATACGGCGTTCCGTCATGCAAGCGCTTATTTGTCACTCCGTGCTTTCGTTTGAATCGGTGGAAACTTTTTTCCCGGTTGAATTCAAAAGCTATTTCGCGACCGAGTTGCAGGAACTATCACTGCATGAACAAGCCGGCTTGATCATGTTGGATGACGAGGAAATTACAGTCACCGCTAAGGGTCAGTTGCTGATTGGGAGTATTTGCGCGGTTTTTGACAAGTATCTGCGCATTAATCAACAGCATAAAAATCATTCCATGCGCATTTAGAATTATTTCACCAGGGAATCCGTCCGGATTCCCTGGTGAAGGAAATTATTTAACTTCGCTATTGGTCAGAATATATTCGGCCAAGCGATCTGCGGATTCGCCCTGAATATTCTTGAACGCGGGCATTCTCATGCTGCCGGATTGAAATTTTTTGATGATGGCATCTTTGTTGGCGGTTTTCTCGCTCAGTATCATGGCCACATTCGCGCTTAAAGGTTTATGGCATTCCGTGCAGGCCGTGCTGAAGATCGTTTCCCCGGATGCATCGGCTGGCGGGGCGTAATCCCTGCTTGCGCCGCAACCGGCTAATATAATCAGCGCCGATGTTGCTAATGCAATATGTAATTTTTTCATTTTCTATCTCCAGTTTATTGAGTTCAATCAAATCAGATTTAACGATTTAGACGGTCTAACATACCCAGTATTATGACAAGTTGTCAAACAAATATTTTTAAACATTGATCCTTTCAGCGGGATCAGCTTCCGGTACTTTTCTTTGTAAAAGGATGCCCGGTATAGCGCATT
>CAZDYN010000238.1:0-4106 GCA_964509635.1 uncultured Nitrosomonas sp.
AAGGCGCGAAACTGGTAGAAAATACTCAGGATATTCTGGATGAGCTGCATTATCTTCCCTTAACCCGTAATGAAAATTCCGGTGAAAAAAAAGAATCCGCCGCTCGGGAATCAACTGAAAATACGGTATTACTCAAACACCTAGGTTTTGATGCAGTTGATATTGATACATTATGCGCGCGCAGCGGCTTGACGGCTGAAGTAGTATCAGCCATTCTATTAACGCTTGAGCTTGACGGTCAGATCAGCAGTTTGCCGGGAGGATGTTATCAACGAATTCAATAGCATCAGATTAAATTACCCCCGGACTGCCATTCTGTAAACATACTCGCAATTTATTACACACCACTATGTTCGATATACTCGTTTACCTATTTGAAAATTATTTTGATTCCGGAAGTTACCCGGATTCAGCCACGCTGACCCGCAAACTGACCATGGCCGGATTTGCCGATGAAGATATCAGCGAAACACTGGACTGGCTTTCAGAACTCGAACGCCATGATATTGGCAGTTATCCCGCCAGTTTTGCCGAAAACGATTCTTTCCGTTGCTACACTGACTATGAGATGGAAAGAATCGACACCGAAGGACGGGGATTTATTTTCTTCCTGGAGCAAGCCGGCATCATTAATCCGTTGCAGCGGGAATTATTGATCGATCGCGTGCTGGCAATGGATGAAAACTCATCCAGCCTGGAAAAAATCAAACTGATCGTGTTGACGGAATTATGGATTCAGAATCAACTCAGTGACGACGCCGTCCTTGAGAAATTGCTGATCGTCAGCGATTCTCATTACCGGCATTAGACTCAGCGCATTTCTTAGTCAGTCCTCTCACACAGCCACTGGAATGATGTATTCAATTCACTCATCAAATATGCTTGCAACCCATACTCATCATTCCCACCCAGCAATAACCGGCATGTTTGGCAATTTATTGCCGGTCAATGATTTTTCCCGGAAAATCCATGAATAAATCACTGATTATTGCTGAAAAACCTTCCGTTGCTGCGGATATCGCACGGGCATTAGGCGGCTTTACCAAACACACCGATTATTTCGAAAATGATCAATATGTTATATCTTCCGCCGTCGGTCATCTGCTCGAACTGGCCATCCCGGAAGAATACGAAGTGAAGCGCGGCAAATGGAGTTTCGCAAATCTTCCGGTCATTCCGCCGCATTTTGATTTGAATCCAATCGAGAAAACTTCCGCGCGCCTGAAGCTTCTGAGCAAGCTCATCAAACGCAAAGATGTGGATAATCTGATCAATGCCTGTGACGCGGGACGCGAAGGCGAGTTGATTTTTTATTATATTCTGCGCCATGTCGGCACAAACAAACCGGTCAGGCGTCTCTGGCTGCAATCCATGACACCCAATGCGATCCGGGAAGGATTTACCAAATTGCTGGATAACTCGGCAGTGCAATCTCTGGCTGAAGCGGCCGTCAGCCGCTCGGAATCAGACTGGCTGGTCGGGATTAACGGCACGCGCGCCATGACCGCCTTTAACTCCCAGGAGGGAGGATTTCACAAAACCACGGTGGGCCGGGTACAAACCCCTACGCTGGCGATTCTTGTCGAACGCGAGGAAAAAATCAAAAAATTCCGTTCCCAGGATTACTGGGAAATTCATGCCACATTTGCAACGGATAATGGTACTTATGCCGGCAGGTGGTTTGATGAAAAATTCAGTAAAGACAAAATCAATCAGGAACTGAAACCCGAGCGGCTGTGGGAGCTGAAAAAAGCCGAAATCATCCGCGACAAATGCCAAGGAAAGCTTGGCCACGTTAACGAAGAAAGCAAGCCCAGCAAAGAAATTTGCCCGTTGCTGTATGATCTCACCAGCTTGCAACGGGATGCCAACAGCCGCTTCGGTTTTTCTGCCAAGGCAACGCTCGGCCTGGCTCAAGCATTATATGAAAAACACAAGGTACTGACTTATCCGCGAACCGATTCACGCGCACTGCCGGAAGATTATATCGCCACCGTCAAAGACACTCTGCAAAGTCTGGGAAGTACCGGTTATGGTCAGTTTGCCCGGCAGATTCTGGCATCCAATTGGGTTATTCCGAACAAGCGTATATTTAACAATGCCAAGATCTCGGATCACTTCGCCATTATTCCGACTTCATTAAACCCGTCCAAGTTAAATGAAGCCGAGGCAAAACTGTATGATCTGGTTACCAAACGTTTTCTGGCCATTTTCTTTCCTGCCGCAGAATTTCTGGTGACCACCCGCATCACCCGGGTTGAAGACGAGCCTTTTAAAACCGAAGGTAAAGTCATGGTCAATCCGGGCTGGCAGGCAGTATATGGCAAAGCCGCCCGGTTGGATGGCCAGGAAGATGACACAACGCTCGTTGCGATTACACCCGGCAAACCTGTAACTACCGAAGATATCGAAATTGCCGCCAATCAGACTCGTCCGCCCGCAAGATTTAATGAAGCAACGCTTCTTTCCGCGATGGAAGGAGCGGGCAAGCTGGTGGAAGATGAAGAACTGCGTGCGGCCATGAGCGCAAAAGGTTTGGGTACACCGGCGACGCGCGCGGCGATTATTGAAGGCCTGGTATTTGAAAATTATATTCAGCGGATGGGGCGAGAGCTTCATCCGACCGCTAAGGCTTTTTCATTGATCACGCTGTTGCGCGGCCTCAAGATTCCCGAACTCATTTCACCCGAATTAACAGGCAACTGGGAGTTTCAGTTGCGCCAGATTGAACAGGGAAACCTGAAGCGCACTGCGTTTATGGAAAAAATTGCCGGAATGACACGGCATATTGTGGAGCAGGCAAAAACCCATCGCGGTGAAACCATCGCGGGCGATTTCTCGATACTTAAATCCCCCTGCCCTAAATGCGGCGGTATCGTGCACGAAACCTACAAAAAATTCCAATGCCAGAAATGCGATTTTGCGCTCTGGAAAATTCTGGCGGGCCGCCAATTCGAAGTTGAAGAAATGGAAACTTTGATTACGCAGCGTGAAGTAGGACCACTGCAAGGCTTCCGGAGCAAAATGGGGCAGCCGTTCAATGCCATCATCAAACTCACTGACACTTTTGAAATGAAATTTGATTTCGGCAACAGTGATGAAAGCCATGAGGAAGTCGATTTCAGCGATCATGCGCCTCTGGGAAAATGCCCAAAATGCAATCATGCCGTTTACGAGCATGGATTGCATTACGTGTGCGAAAAATCGGTTGGTGCAAGCCGCAGCTGCGATTTTAGAACCGGAAAAATCATCCTGGAGCGGCCGATAGAGCGCGAACAAATCACCAAACTGCTGGAAACCGGCAAAACAGACTTGCTGACAAAATTCATTTCCAAAAAAGGCAGACCCTTCTCGGCTTATCTGGTCAGAAATGCGGATGGAAAAATAGGTTTTGAGTTTGAGCAAAAGGCGCCCAGGAAAACAACCGAAACGAAATCCAAAACAAAACCGGCAAAAACCAAAACAGCCAGTAAAACAGCTTCATAGCGGAAATCCGCCAGGCAAATACCATGAAGTCACAAAAAGATATCGGGGTGATTAAAATAATCACCCCGATATCTTTTTTTACCCGCCAATGGAGAAAATCAGTTGTAAAAATTAAGGATATATTTGATTACGCCGCCGGAACCCATGATGATCATGATCAGTCCGCCCACAATGGCGGTACCTTCTAAAATAATAGAACCGAATGCCCGTGCCGTACTTTCGAATTCCTCTTCACCCAAGTCATTTCTCCGCTGCTCCCTGCGGTTTTTTACCCATAACTGCAACCAGATAGCGACCGGGATAGTCAGCAAGGAAAACATCAAAGCAATTTCTGCATCTTCCATTCATCAACCTCTTTTCTATAAAAATAATATGTAATCTTCATCTGAACCACTATATTCCGGCATCAGACAACATTGCGGTTATTAACCCGAATATTTCATAATTGGCACGTACCCTCACTTGCCTTTTGCTTAATAAGAAAGACTCTGCTCAGCCGGGTGTATGAGTCACTACATCACGCTTTCCCAAACTTCCCTATTAATCAAAATTATGCATGATCATCACGCGAATTTATGAAATATCCGGGCTAAAAAACTCTTAATCCAAACGCGCGCTTT
>CAZDYN010000239.1:0-4070 GCA_964509635.1 uncultured Nitrosomonas sp.
TGCACTGACAGGATCAGCCGGTCTGTTTTCACAACCGGAGGCAATGATGAGATAATCAAAGTTCAGAACTTCGTCTTCGAGAATCAGTTCTTTTTTATCCTGACAAGCTTGCAGCTTATTCTGATCAAAATTAACCGCTGTTGAAATATGCCGGCAACCGAAACGATTCTCTATATCGGTAAAAGAAATCAGCAAATCGGTTAAGGGATACCGGAATGTTTCATGCAAGTGCGTAATTTTCAAATGCTGCGTTCCGGGATCTATCAGAGTGATATCGGTATCCGGAGCAAATTGCAAAAGATTGATCAATGCGGCAAGCCCGGCATATCCACCGCCGATAATCACCACTTTTAATCTTTGTTGTTTCGCTATATTAAACGGCAGCAAAGCCACGATATCTCCTTACCTGATGTTCTCCGCAAACATAAATTCTGCAATTCAATCCCAATTTCCTCTAAACAGAATGTATCATCCGTACAGCCTAGCATAAATACCGGCTTCATGGCCCTTTATCAAACCGGTTTGAAAATTTGCATTAGTCCGTCATCAACGAGGAATCAGATCCACTTGCCAATTCTGTTTCGCCCATCGCCAGAAAGACGCAACATCACCTTGCGATATCTCTATAGGCGGCTTTTGACCCAGGAAACGCAATGCGTCAACCAATTGACTGACAGCATTCTCTATATCAACCGGAGCAGCATTTGTCTGCTTACTGAGCTTCTCACCCATCGCATTCGTTACAACCGGTAAATGCATGTAACGTGGAGTGTGATAACCTAACAATTGCTGTAGGAATATTTGCCGTGGCGTAGAATCAAGCAAGTCGGCACCGCGCACAATATGCGTGATATTTTGCGCGGCATCATCGACCACAACCGCTAATTGATAGGCATAAATCCCATCTGCTCTACGCAAAACAAAATCACCCACTTCGCTACGGAGTCTTTGACAATAAACACCTTTCACAATATCTTGAAACTGTATTAAGTCATCAGTTGTGCGAATCCGAAGCGCGTGCGCCATTTTTGCAGCAACGGGATTACTAACGCAAGTTCCCGGGTAAATGGCACCATATAGACCCGCGATACTGGAATCAGCGATTTCTTTCCTTGAACAGATACAAGGATAAATAAGATTTCGTTTATTCAGAATATTTAGAGCTTCCTGATATACCTCGGAGCGCAGACTTTGATAGATGATTTCCTCATCCCACTCCATACCTAATTTTTCGAGCGTATATAAAATTCGGATCGCCGCACCGGATACTTTGCGTTGCCGGTCAACATCCTCAATTCTAACCAGCCATTTACCCTGATGAGATTTCGCATCCAGATAGCTGCCTACCGCCGCGACCAATGAACCAAAATGAAGAGAGCCGGTAGGCGATGGCGCAAACCGCCCGCGATAGTTTGAATCAGCCGAATGAGCGCTTTCCACGAGAAAATCAGCAAATTGTATTTTTACAGATATTACACTGGCATAATACAATTCCCCAAGCAGTTCTAAAAGGCTTATAAAGAAACAGGTAATAACTTTGAATTTTGCCTTACCTTATCGACTATAATTCCAGAGAAGGATCAGTCATATTAGCTGTTTCCGCTCAATCTAATCCAAAATTCTCAACTGATCATGCATATTCATATACTTGGCATTTGCGGCACTTTCATGGGTGGAATAGCCGCTATCGCGCGAGAATCCGGACATACCGTTACCGGCTGCGACCAGGATGTTTATCCACCCATGAGCACGCAGCTCGAATCCCAAGGTATCCAGTTAGTATCAGGTTATGCGCCGGAGCAAATCCAACTTCAACCGGATATATTTGTGATCGGCAATGTTGTCACCCGTGGAAATCCATTGATGGAGGAAATCCTCAATCGTAACTTGCCCTATATTTCAGGTCCGCAGTGGCTATCGGAAAATATTTTACGCAATCGCTGGGTACTCGCCGTATCCGGCACACATGGGAAAACAACAACCAGCTCCATGTTAGCCTGGATATTGGATTACGCTGGATTAAATCCCGGCTTCCTGATTGGCGGAATACCTGAGAATTTCGGTATTTCCGCGAGAATTGGAAGCTTCCCGCCACACACCGTTTATCCAAATCCGACCGATGCTTCACCTTTTTTTGTCATCGAAGCGGACGAATATGACACGGCTTTTTTTGATAAACGTTCTAAATTTGTTCATTATCACCCCAGAACAGCGATCTTAAATAATCTTGAATTCGATCATGCTGATATCTTTCCGGATCTCTCTGCCATTGAACGCCAATTCCATCATTTTGTACGCATTATCCCCGCTAACGGTTTAATTGTCGCCAATGGAAAAGATGAAAACTTAAAACGTGTTTTACAGCAAGGCTGCTGGACTCCCGTTGAAGAATTCGGTATCGAAACCGGCTGGTACTCAACATTACAGACAAATAATGCCATTAATATCTATTGGAACAAAATTCTTCAAGGATGCCTGCAATGGGATTTACTAGGCGAGCATAACCGCATGAATGCACTGGCTGCACTCAGTGCAGCCCGGCATGCCGGAGTACCCGTCCAAACGGGCATTGAAGCACTGACACAGTTCAAGAATGTCAAACGCCGCATGGAAAAACGCGGCACTATCAATGGTGCCACGGTATATGATGATTTCGCCCATCATCCGACCGCGATTCAGACAACACTAAGCGGCTTGCGGGCACATATCGGCAAAGACAGGATTATCGCGGTATTGGAACCTCGTTCAAACACCATGAAAATGGGTATCTGGAAAGATAATCTTGCAGACAGCCTGCAATCGGCTGATCACGTTTTCTGCTTCACCCGTGATTCTCAATGGGCAAAATCCGCCATGTCACCGCTCGGCAGGAAAGCTGATTGCCATGATGACTTGAACCTGCTCATACAAAATATCTTAGCGATGGCAAAACCGGGCGACCATATACTCATTATGAGCAATGGCGGATTTCACGGAATACATGAGAAAATACTCGGAGCCCGCCGGACTTAAGCAAGCTTAGCAACAAGGTGGGAGAGCGAAGGCATATTTTCTCAATTTTGGGACGCGTGGTGGGACCATGCAACGAAAGATCGAGGAAATATGAATTACTACTCAAATACGCCTAATCACCTTCAAACTCGCACAACGCAAATACCTTGCATCCTAAATTTTCCAGCCGGGTTCTGCCGCCCACATCCGGCAAATCAATGACAAAACAGCACTCCACAACCTCTCCACCCATATCCCGTATCAGGCCCACGGCAGCTTCGGCAGTTCCTCCCGTGGCAATCAGATCATCTATGAGAAGCACCCGGTCTCCCGGTTGAATGGCATCTACATGAATTTCAATACGATCGCTGCCATATTCCAATTGATAATCCCTTCCTATTGTCTCTGCGGGCAATTTATTTTGTTTACGAATCGGCACGAAACCTTTACCTAGCTGATATGCCACAGGCGCGCCAATAATAAAACCGCGTGACTCAATCCCAGCAACTTTATCTATTTTGATATCAAGATAGCGGTTGGCTATCTCCTGAATGGTGGTGCGCAAACCAACGGGATCTTTCAGCAATGTCGTGATGTCACGAAACATGATGCCGTGATGCGGATAATGTGGAACCGTGCGGATATGCGATTTAATAGACATACAATTAATCAACGATAAACCAGAAAATTCAATAACAATAAAAAAGGCCTCAACCGCGATTGGTTGAGGCCTTTTAAGTAATTACAACTGCAGCAGTTACACTAAATCAAATCTTAGTGATCCATTGCAGCTTTTGCGTCAAAGCTTGCTGGTGCTTTAAGTTGGGTCATCATATCATCGTCCCATTTGCCTTCAACATTCATATGCAGCGCAGCACCCAGCAATACAGCTTCAATCAGGTTATGACTGAGGTATACATATAAACCAGGTTGTTTGAATTCATAGGCTGCAGCAACTGCTGCACCACCAGGAACCCACCAGGTTTCCTGGCTGGTCAGAGGTTTATCGCTGAATGAACCACCTACCCAGTACAGATCAGCATGACCGCCGATCAAGTGTGGACGGGAATCACGGTTAG
>CAZDYN010000240.1:0-2698 GCA_964509635.1 uncultured Nitrosomonas sp.
TCCCTTATTAATCAGGTCTTTAGTTCAAACGCATGCGGTCCCGGCTCAAGCGCTTCACGAATTGGGTCTTAATCCCTTATTAATCAGGTCTTTAGTTCAAACCGCATGGTTCATTTCTTTTATAATTTTCATAAGCTTATAGATGGGGTTGACAAAAAATTTCATTTCTTAAAAGTTAGCTTGACGCGATGAGCCAATTGGCCAGATGCTTCTGCAAATGTTTTAACTCTGAGTGGCAGCACAAAGCAATATCGAGTTCTCTGGCGCGGGCGCGGCTGGCTTTATCAAGGTTATTGAAACTGATCAGCATCGCACGGCCCTGCAGACCGCCCATCAGGTCGCGCAAGCTGTCGAGTTTATACAGCATATCCGCATCCTTTTCAAAGTGCTTCGTTTTACATTCGATCAGATGCAGGCGGTTGGCATGAATCAGACCGACATCGATTTCATTTTTTACCGCGGTTTTACCCGCCGGATGACGCTGAATGGTAATGTTGCACGCCACATCCTGGATGCCGCATTTTTGTTTCAGTTGAAAACACGCGGCATACGCATGCATCTCAAGCCAGCCGCCATTCGCGATGAATCGCGCCTGCGGGTCGGGAAAACTGATCAACCGGTGGTCAAGACGG
Source organism: uncultured Nitrosomonas sp. (assembly GCA_964509635.1). Classification (GTDB taxonomy): domain Bacteria; phylum Pseudomonadota; class Gammaproteobacteria; order Burkholderiales; family Nitrosomonadaceae; genus Nitrosomonas. The sequence continues at coordinate 633 of CAZDYN010000240.1, forward strand.
CAGATACCGGCGTTTTCGAATAATTCCAGCAATTCCCATAACACTGGCCGAGCCTGACGGGTGCGATCGATTCCGGCGTTGAGTCGTGGATTATCCGCTTGATTCGCCAGAAAATTCAGCGCACCCAGCTCATCAGCATAACGGTCGATACCGGCCAGCAATTGGCGGGTCAGTTCCTGAATCCCTGGCGGCACGCTTTGCGCTTCTGCGGGAATATCGACCTGATCCGCGCCATAGGCCATCAGATAATCCTTCAGTTTTAAGCGGCCGGCCAGCTCGTGTGGCGGCTGTTTCGGCGACAACCACAGCAGCCGGTCATGCAGGGGATGCACGTAATAAATCGGCGCATTTGCCGAGCGAAACGCCTCGCAGGCGGCGATACTCATCAGCTTGGTGCCGCCGGTAGCATTGAGCGCGATACCGCCATCCGGGTAATGGCAGAGAATGTCGAGAACTTTATCGCTGACCTGCTCCGCATCCCACGGGTCCGCGATGGCGCAGGATTCAACGCCGATGCCGCGCGGTTTGAAAATATTTTCCAGCGCCCGCGCCCGTTCCCGCATATCCGGACTGACCAGCATGATGACTTTCTTTGGCTTGACGGCATCGTCCAGCATGGGAGTGATATTGGGGATGGGTTGAGCGGAGACGAGGATGAGATGGGTGGTGATAGTCATAGGGTTTCCGTCAACAATTGATAAAGCTGCGCATCGATCCGCTTGAGCATCGTTTCTTTCTGCTTTCCAGGTAAGAAAGAGTGTACGAAACCCTGTTTGATCATCGCAAGCACATCCCACTGGCTCAGATTGCCCTCACTCATACGCGCTGCTGTCAGATATTCATCGGCCAGAGTAGTTTTGCTGATACCTGGATTGTCGGTGCAGATCGTCAGTGGCAATCCTTTGTTCTGCCATAATTGCAATAATGGATAATCAGGCAATTCCGAGGTCTCCAAATAGCCGCTGTCGCGGAAGCCAACGACCTCACGATTTGAAGTGGGACACAATTCCAGGCAGATATTGCGATCCCGGAAGCGTTGTGCGAGTTGATCTCTATCGTTGATCGTCAAACCATGGCCGATACGATCGGCATGCAGATGATAGGCAGCCTGCCAGATAGATTCCGCAGATTCACCTTCACCGGCATGGATGGTAATGGGCAGGCACGCCTCAAACGCTGGAGTAAATAAATGCGCTATCGTTTCCGGTTTTGTGCGGGATTCATCACCTGCCATATCTAGGCCGACCACAAAATCGGGCAGCTCTTGCTTGGCTTGCACCGCCATGGCGATTGATTTTTTCAAAACAGCTTCCTCGGCACGACGATCGGCAATCACGATAAAGCGGAATACGGGTTTGGTTTTATCCGTCAGACTACGCAGCGCATCCTGCAAAGCCTGGTCAAAGTTTCGCAAAAAAAGCAGACCATCATCGCCATATTTTTGCGGACTGCCGCGCAGTTCAATATATGCCAGACCTTCGCCGACGGCCTGATCGACAATCGCCTGGGCATAGGGCTGTATCGCGGCTGGATGGCTGAGCAATGCGGAACCGCTGAGTTCACCGGGGCGTTCATAGGCGGCAAAGCCTGCGGGATGTTCATCTTTTAAAGCCAGTCGCGGCTGCGTAACCTGCCATAAATTGAATTGCAGTTGTTGCGCTGTGGCGTGCAACAGCATCGCAGCAGCATTATGGCTGCGATGCAGGCTATTTGCGGCAAGATAATTCGGCCAGTTCCACGGCCATTGATCTTTTTGTAACAACCGCTGGCAATGTGTCAGTGCACTTTTCCGCTCACTGGCGATAAGACTTTCCCAAATCGCCGAAGCAACCTGACGCTGAGCAGACAAATCAAGACAACCGCCGAGATGCCGGTGCAGATCGGCCTTGGGCAGTTTGATCAACCAGTCGCGATCGGTCTCCGTCAGCATGGTATTTCTGAGCTGATCGATGCGGCGCGGCGGCAGGCGGTAAAGACTGCGCCAGTTTTCGTGGCTTTCGCCGCGGCTGATTTCCAGCAGGTAATTACCGAACAAACGGCTGCTGGCTTTTTCCCGCTTTCCAAGC
>CAZDYN010000240.1:2708-3986 GCA_964509635.1 uncultured Nitrosomonas sp.
CAGTACTGAGACGATCATCGTTATTTTCAAAAACCGCAACTTGCCGATCTGATGTCCATACCAGCGGATAGTCAGCGGCTTTGATCGAACCGACCCCATCAACGGTAATATCCAACAAATCGCTGCGGGTCGTTTGACCTGCAACCAGTGGCATGACCAATGAGGCCAGATCGCTTGATAGCGCCTGAGAGAGGATTGCAGACTGAGGCTTGAAGAGCGCCGAATGACGTAAGCGGATATCATCGCTGATGACATGCAGCAAGGCCTGGCAGCCGAACAGGCTGCCTGCCCATTGCATATCTGCGCTCATGGTTTTACGCCCGCCAGCCAGCGACAACACCACCTGGCCGCCATCGGCGTAATCATGGGCTTTGAGACAGGCACGGACAATCAATTCGCGAATCGCCGCGCACTCTTGCTGCGTAGCAAGCTGGTCGGTTTGGGCGGCCTGCCAAACTCGTAGAGATGGCGGTTGTGCCAGAAAAGACAACCACACCTGTAATTCTTGCAAACTCTCCTGTGTTTGCTTTCCCTGCGTCGTGCATACCCAAATTTCGTCGGGCGGCTGAAGTTGGAATTGGTCTTTCAATTTCAGCAATTGCACTTGCTCGGGGTGATTCCGATACAGCGGCAACCGGTCGGGTGCCAGAAAAGCATAGGCTTCGGGAATAACAGCCCAGCTGGCGCCCAAAGTGCAAAGTAGAATATTAGGCATATCTCTTACTTAATGATGTTTGATGCGTGACCAATCATTTTGATCTCATAGCGCTCCAGCCGCGCATCGCATTCGGCCATTTGCGCGGCGCTCAATTCCCGTCCACGCAAATGTTCCGGCAGCATCAGTGATAAATGAATGTAAGCCGCGCCCTTGCCGCAAACCTGAGCCGCCAGATTGACCGGCAGACTGCCGATCACGGCATCACCGGGCTGAATCAGGTTGATATCGAGATGCATAACGTGTTGATCGACCTTTATTCCTTGCTGCTCGGCCCAGGTAATCGCGCCGGGGTGGCGAGAGATGAAGTAGATGGTCATGTTTACTGCAAGACCCTCAATAATTCCCTGGCTTTTTTGTTGTCCGCGGCGCCAATATATTGCACGATATTTTTTGCCACCACCAACAGCTCCAACCTGGTTTCATTCGGCCAATCAGTGGCTTGCTCGATCAGTCTGCGCAAATCGCCGTAAAGCTGTCCGCCGATCTGCTCACGTACTTTGTTGGCCTGCTTTTGCTCAAACTGCTGGCGCAAGGTTTCGATTTGCAGTTGTTCCGGCGTC
>CAZDYN010000241.1:0-3980 GCA_964509635.1 uncultured Nitrosomonas sp.
CTGTGAATATTCTTAAAGCTTGTGGTGTTGATAATATTTTTTCTGTCGATGTGCTGGCAGATCCTGAAATCAGGCAGGGCATCAAGGATTATTCAAACTGGCCTACCATTCCTCAGTTATATGTTAACGGTGAATTTATTGGCGGTTCGGATATTGTCACTGAAATGTATCAGACCGGTGAGTTGCAGAAATTGTTTGAGAACTGATATCGGCTAAAGAATTTTACAGCGGCTCAGTTTATTCACATGGATAAATAAGCTGAGCCCTGCAATCCCCTCAATTCACCGCAGTCGCTATTACCCAATAGCGCGCAAATTTGCCAAGCGCTATAAATAACAGAGCCCATAGCCAGTTGGCCCGCAACCATCCGGCCGCCACACACAGAACATCACCAATCAGCGGTGCCCAGGATAATAACAAAACAGGCGTGCCGTGCTGACGCACCCATTCCAGTCCTTGTGTATGGTTTCCCAACTTTTTATGCAGCGCTTTTTCATCCGGTAACAGCCGCCCAACCAGATAGGAACTCATCCCCCCCAGCGTATTACCCACAGTTGCCAAACCCAGGGCCTGCCAATGCAGTTCAGGGTAGGCCAGTAAAACACCGGCCAAAACGGCCTCGGATCCGCCCGGAAGCAGCGTGGCGGCTAAAAAACTGCTGGTGAATAATGCCAGCAGGCTTGATTGTTCGTCCATAGCACACTACCCGAAGTTAAAAAGGGCCATAGTTTAACCGGATATTTTGTAAAGTGAAGAAGATATAGCAGGGAGCAGCGCGAAACTTAGTCATCATCGTTCTGACGATCTTGCCGGATCATAAGCCTCTGTATTGATTATTCGATAAACCAGTAGCAATCGGCGCTACTTTGTCGAGTTGAAGCGAACCAAGTGGAAGAACGAGAGCGGATTTTCTCAATTTTGAAGCGCATAGCGAGACTATGCAACGAAAAATTGAGGAAACATATGCGCGTTATCCCATTGGCGCAGTAGATTAGCTTTATATCCGGCGGATTCCTGGCTTGTTGCAGCTTGATTTGTCGGATCAATTCCGAAGAGGTAAACTGCTGAAGAATTTTTGCCTGCGTGCTCATCCGGGTGGAAATTTAATTCTAAAATTGTATAAAGGAGATTTTTTGATGAGAAGCATTGTAAAACTGTCTTTGGTGCTTTCAATATTATTTCTTTTCTCATCACAAGCGGTTGCTGCGGATAGCAATTTCGGCAATTCGGGTGAGAGATTTGTCAGCGGAATCGCCAACGTGGCAACCGGGTGGCTGGAATTACCCAAGAATATTAATTTAACCAGCCAGAAGGAAGGGCCGCTTTACGGCATTACAGTCGGATTGGCGATGGGGGTTATGCATACGGTCGGCCGTACGCTTGTTGGTGCGCTGGATGTGGCAACTTTCTGGATTCCGCTGAAGCCATCGGTCAATCCGCCTTATATTTGGGAGGATTTCTCGAGAGAGACTTCCTATTAGTAGCTTTGCTGCTGTATTGCTTGCGATTGCTGGGCGGAATCCGGAGAAGAAACATTCCGGCGTGTGAGCGGGGATGTTTCTTTCTCTCTTCTAATAAGGCATCCAATGATAGCTCCTGCACCGGTTTTATTACATGGTTTCCTGGGTTTCTCGCACATTGGTCCGATTCAGTATTTCCGGGGGGTTGCCCAGGCTTTAAAAGAAACCGGCGTGTCTTGTCTTACCCCCGAGGTTCCATCTGCCGGGACCATTGAAGAAAGGGCATCGTCACTGGCAAGGCAGCTTTTTCAAAGCGATATTGCCGAATTTTCCTTATTCGCGCATAGCATGGGCGGGCTGGATGCCCGTTACTTGATCAGCTTTCTCGATCCGGATAGGCGCATCAAGCGGCTGCTGACCGTCAGCACGCCGCATTTGGGCTCGCCGCTGGCTACCTGGGCGCTCGAGTCACCCAGTGTGTTTCCGGCGATGATCCGGTTAATCGGCCGCCCGGCTTTGGCTGAATTGACCCCCGAAGCGCGGCAAGCGGTTACGATACCCGACCGGGTTGATGTAGCGTACACGTCCTATGCAAGCTGTCGTCCTTTAGCGGAGCAATCGGTATGGTTGCGTCCTCTGGGGCGTATGATTCCTGCCGCGAATGATGGTCTGGTGCCGGTTGATTCCGCCAGATGGGGGCAGTTTCTAGGGACATTGCACAGTGATCATTTTGAGTTGATTGGCTGGAGTTTTCCGGAGAAAAGTGTCCTCTCCAGGCCTTTTAATCATATCCAATTTTGGACCGGAGTGATTAATAGTTACAGGCATTGAAAAACATTGCGGTAGCCGGTATAAGGCAAGAACAGGCGGGAAAGCGCAGTATATGCGCGATAAACGAGCATTCTGAGCTCGTTCTTACACTGTAACGGTAACGCGGATAATTTCTCAATGGCTTGTTCAATAAGCTGAATTTTCTTCCTTGGGGATATGAAATGGAAAGCACTAGTCTGAAAAGAATGAACTGGTATCAATGGCTGATCTTTTTATTACCATTTCTATTGCCGCTTGGTATTGCATCGGGGCTGTTTATTGAATCCTTCTCAATTCATGAGGCGGGCGTGCACAGGGGGTTCCGTGATGTCGCGCACTGGTTCGATCCCGTTTTTTTTCAATACACCCTGATTCTGTGGCTGCTTGCCATTCTGGTCGTTCCGTCGTTTGCGGTATCTTATCTAAAGGTGATGACGGCGAAGAAAGAGCGGCGTTTACTGCGTGAAGTGCCGGAGAAGTATCATGATGAAATCAAAAGAAGAATGGGACAGCGCTCATCTTTTGGCTCATACTGGGGCAGTGTTTTATGTGCAACATTCGTGGTGTTGATGGGAACATCGACATTGTTGTTATTTAAGCCGGTATTCTCGGCCAGTGTGCCCGGTGTCAATTTTGCGCAAGGTGCAAATATTCTGCTGATGGGATCTTTTGCCGAACTGCTGGCACAAAAACCTGATGCTTTTTATTCTTATCTGATACGTAACTTGACTGCTTTTCAGTTCGGCTTTCTTGGGGCATACATTTATTTCATCGGCGCACTGGCGCGTGCATACTTTACCCAGGACCTGACCGCGCATACGTTTGTGGATGGGACTATCCGCATGATAGTTGCGAGCATTCTTGCGCTGGTGGTTGTGTTCAGCTTCGGCAGTTTCGATTTCGAGACAATAGAAATAACTCCGGAGACTACGCCGTTTGCACAAGGCTTGATTCCCATCGTCGGCTTCTTTCTGGGTTTTTATCCAAAACATGCATTGGCGACTATCGAGCAGATTGCGCGCAAAGTTATAAAAAAATCTGACAGCAGCGGTTATCGTTCCTTTCCGCTGACTGCTTTATCAGGCATGAGCGATGACCACGAATTGAGGCTAAACAGGGAAGGATTCGATAATGTCGAGAATCTCGGTAATGCGAATGCGGTTGATCTGTCCATCAGGACCTGCTTTAGTTATACGCAGTTAAGACAATGGTGCGGTGAAGCCTGGCTGATTACTCATTTGCGGGAAGATTACGCATATTTTGTTCGCTGCACTGGCATTACGAGTAAGAACGAACTGCAAAATTTTATGGCAAATTATGATCATTCAGCCGGTGAAGCAGCCGTTGCATTACTGGTGGCGGCTTTAGTGCCCGGTGATTTAACGGAACAGCAGTGGAAAACAAAGCTTGCGACGCTGAAAGTGCTACTGGAAAATCCTTCAGTTGCGGCGGAATCAATCGGTGATTCGCGGTAGCTGGTTGAGATCAGTACGCAAATATCTTGATCAATTGGGAAATTTGCAACTGGAGCGAAAATTAGAACGCCGTATCAATTCGATGATACGGCGTTTCTTTAGTTGACCGTTGAGAACGTTCAGAAATTAAAGCAGAGCGGATGATCAGCGTTGCGCTTCCAGTGCTGCAATCCGTTCTTCCAGCGGCGGGTGCGACATAAACAGACTTCTCAACCCGGATCCGATGCCGCCGGAA
>CAZDYN010000242.1:0-3959 GCA_964509635.1 uncultured Nitrosomonas sp.
GTTTTCAGTGATTTCCATCACCATATTATATCATATAGTGTTAACAGGCCCTAGAAACTACCGGCAATGTCCCGCCACAGCAGAATTTGAAACGGCATATTATCGCCAACTGGAAGAGTCAGCTGATGCAGCTTGTCTCAACACTAAAGGTCTCCGGAAAAACCAGGACGATTCATTCGCTTCAATAAGTTTCCCCGTGCAAGATCACCGGCCCATCCGTAACGCATAATAGTCCGATTCCTTAGAAAAATCATCCCAAATAAAAGTCGGACTTGGCGTTGGGAAGGTCGGCAGCCAGAAAGTGGCAACATCCACCGCACCGCTTCCTGTGCGGCTGGCTGTATGAACCAGACCCCACAGCACACCCGAGGCAAAATCACCTAGCACATTGTTATTCTTCTGATTCCATAGGCTGATATTTTTTGGCAGCTCCATCCACCCGGTAGCCACATTGGCCACGCCACTCAGAATCTTCATGCCCGCCCTGCTAAAATACACGCCGGCCGTAATGTCTTCAGTTGCTTGAGCCTGAGCCGAAAGCAGAAATAACATGGACAGCATTAAAGCGAATTTGGAAATTGAATTCATCAAAAAACTCCTTTTAATTTGCAGGCTCCAGACTAGCATAGTCTGGAGCCATATGAAGACTATCCACCCCAGCCATAAATATACTATCTTTAAAAGACTCTGATTTTCATATCCTACCGGCAAAGCCCATTAAACGGCCACACGTGGATATTCCCGCCGCACGGCCGACAAAAAAAGCCTTTCCGGACGCGACATCCACACCCAATATATCACCCCTGCGCCGGTTAGTGCCGGATGGGATTTGCATAGTCAAAACCGCGAGAAAGTGAGCTGCACCATCGTGCACGGCAAGTTGCATGCGCGTGCAAAGCAGAAGCGCGCCGATTATATTCTGTACTATAAATCCAACATCCCGCTGGCGGTGATTGAAACCAAGGAAAACGATCACAGTGTGGGTGCCGGTATGCAACAGACATGAGTTATGCCGACACGCTCGGCGCACCCTTTGTACTGAGCTCCAATGGCGATAATTTCCTGATGCATGAACCGCACCGGACTGACTGATCGGATCGGACAAGAACTGGCGCTGGATGCCTTTCCATCACCCGCGCATGTGGCACCGCTATTCAATGGCAAGGGCTGGAATCAGCCGAAGCCATCACCAACATGGCGGCAAGCCGTGACGAAAGACCAGCAGGGCATTTACTGGTCATGGCGACCGGCGCGGACAAGACCTACACGGTATTTCAGATCATCTGGCGGCTGTGGAAGTCCAGTGCCAAGAAACGTATCGGCCGATTGAAAGAGCGCAGCCGGGGGATCAGCCAGAGCATTATGTGATCGAGTTGATCGCGGATGAAACCGGCTGGGATAGTGGGCGTCTGTGGCGTACTTACATCATGCTCACTGATCTGGAAGCCGTGTTTCGTAACCTCAAATCCGGAAATGAGAAATTACTTATGCGAGTTAATCACGCTGTATAGCTTGGCAAAAGTATCGCCCACATACTTAATCTGTTCCGCAGTATGCGCAGCATTAACGCTGCATCGCACGAGTGATTTTCCTTCGGGTGCAGCTGGCGGGAGAATCAGATTTACATAGATATTATGTTCGAGTAAATTCTGCCACAGTAGCAGCGCTTGCTGCGGGGTATCCACAATGGCGGCAATGACCGGGCCGGGATCTGGCCCCAATTCATAACCCGCTTCTTTAAGGTGTGAATAAAGCTGCGTACAATTACTCCACAATTGTTTACGCAGATGACTTCCATTGCGAAGTAATTCCAGTGCTGCGCGGGTTGAAGCAATCGTTGCAGGGGATGGTGATGCTGTAAAAATATAGGGATGACTGATATAGCGCAATTGTTCCAACTGCGGGTGGTTACTCACACAGAATCCGCCGATACTGCACAAACTCTTACTGAAAGTTCCGGTAATAAAATCAACTTCTTTTAACAAGCCAGTTTTTTCCACGAGACCCTGACCGGTTTCACCCAGCACGCCAAGCGAATGCGCTTCATCGAGAAGCAGGAGGCCACCATAAGTATTCTTTAATTTAACGATCTCGGCTAAAGGTGCCTGATCGCCGAGCATGCTGTAGATTCCTTCAGCAATAATCAGCGTGTTTTCAATGCGGCCGCCCAGACGGCGCAATCGTTTCTCCATGTCCGCCATATCATTGTGCTTAAAGCGAATGATATCAGCACCGCTGAGAATACAGCCATCATAGATACTGGCATGTGAATCACCGTCAATCAATACCGTATCTCCCGGCCCAACCAAACCGGAGATCGTACCCAGATTTGCTTGATAGCCTGTAGTAAACACAATACTGGAGCTACATTGATAAAAATCGGCGAATTCTCTTTCCAAAGCACGATGCCCGAAATAACTGCCATTGGCCATTCGTGATCCAGTGGTACCTGTCCCTTCCTTGTCGATGGCTTCATGGGCTGCTTGAATACATTCCGGGGCAAAGGTCAAACCCAGGTAGTTATTCGTACCGAGCAAAAGCACGCGGCGATCCCCGATTCTGGCTTCCGTCGCTGAATAAACCTCTTCTATCGGAATACCGAAGGCACCCACGCCATTGGGCAAAAGCGCCTTTCTCGCAGCAGCTGCCGCATCTATTTTTTCTAGTAAATTCATTATGATGCTGATTTTATTTTGTATACCAAATCGACTAATTCGCGAACAGTTTGAACATCTGTTAATTCATTAATGGGAATTGAAATATCGAAAGTATCCTCAATTTCCATAATCAAGTTAAGTAATTTAATGGAATCAATCGATAATTGACTAATCAGGTTTGTTTCGGGAGTAATCTGAACATCAGAGTTAGTTAAGCTACTTAGTCGATCACAAAGTAACTGCATGATCTCATCGTAATTACTTTCAGTCATAGGTTAATTCGGCGCAGTTAAATTTTAAAATTAGATTACTTCAGATAAAACATCTTGTAAATGAATACCCGGTTGCCACGCAGGCAGCACGCGGACCAAGGAAGTATTATCACATACCCAGTCGTGATGTTGTAACTCATTAACTTTCCCGGGGGTCAGCATGGGCGAATAATGAAACAAGCGGGCAAGCCAAAGATTTGATAAAGCAATACTCCGGATAAGCAAGTTCGGTATTACAACACAATGAACAGAATGCTTCCATGTCTGCTGCGCTAGCGCAGCCAGGCTCTGATAACTATATCCGCCAGGTTTACCATCATCCAGCTCAAAAATTCCATTGATTGCCTTATCGGATACAAGCCAAGCTTGAACCGCCGCAACCAAATCATAGACATGTATTAATCCAAACCGGTTATCGATCTTACCGAAAGCAGGAAATAATCCTCGATGCATGGCTTGAAATAGTGGCTTTAATTCTTTATCACCCGGCCCATAAACAGCCGTTGGCCGAAATATTGTCCATTGCAATTGCTCTGAATACTCCATCAACTTCTGTTCAGACAAATATTTACTTCGGGCATACCATGATAACTCTGGTTGACGTGCAGCTAAAGATGAGATCAGCAAAAAGCGGGGAGACTGTTTTTGCTCAGTAATGGCGTGCAAAATATTTTTAGTGCCATCAATATTGATATGCGCAAATTCCTGGAAAGAGCTTCCTCTTACTGTTGCAGCACAATGAATGACAAACGCTACATCATCGACTAAATGATGTAGCGCAGTTAAATTATCTAAATCGCCGCTAATCCACTGAATGGATTCACTATTTGATGAACGGTCAGTTCGTGTCAGTGCTTGAACAATCCACCCACTTTGAATCAGCTTTTGTACTAAAACATTACCAATGAACCCAGTAGCACCTGTTACGGCTACTATTTTTGACATGCTTAGTTATCTATCGCCCGATTCTACAAAGGACAACTGGCCTGCCAAGTTGGTTCTTTGAATATAACCCTGCCTCGCTGCAAAA
>CAZDYN010000243.1:0-2625 GCA_964509635.1 uncultured Nitrosomonas sp.
GACCCGTATGTAAAATATGCCGCTTAGAACTATTTAATGGCCGGGTCAATAATTGAATGATGGCCTGCTAATAGATTTCGATGAAAATTCTGATTCGCTCCACTGTAAAGAGACAGAATAGCAGAAATCTTTTACCGGTTTGTTCCGCGCTGTTTATTGTTTTTTATGCCGTTCAGCATTGGGTCGTGCCTTATAAGCGGCTTGATCGAATTGCTGGCAGGCATTCTCTCGTAGCCTATGCCACTGCGTCCGGGGATAATAAATCGAATGAAAAACTGCGGTACCGGCTATTAATGAACTAAAATTCCAGGTGATATTCTTTCTTTTTTGCAGGAATGCAGCATAGTGTTTGCGTGGCTTGTCACGCAATGAATTTTTACCGATAGATTAATGGATTATAAAACAAAGGAATTGTTATGAAATACCGAACAGATGACTTGCGCATTATCGGCGTGCATGAACTGACCCCGCCGGTTGAGCTGCATCGTGAATATCCCATGACGGAGGCGGTGACCGAAATGGTTTTTGCGGCGCGCCAGGCGATTCATCGTATTTTGCATGGCGAGGATGACCGCCTGCTGGTGGTTGTCGGCCCTTGCTCCATCCACGATGTCGATGCGGCGCTGGAATATGCGGCGCGTTTGAAGCATGTGCGCGAGGTTTTGAAGCGGCAACTGCATGTCGTGATGCGCGTGTATTTCGAAAAACCGCGCACGACGATCGGCTGGAAAGGGCTGATCAATGATCCCGATCTGGATAACAGCTTTCACATCAATAAGGGGCTCCGCATGGCGCGCCGCCTGTTGCTGGATCTGAACACGATCGGCATGCCTTCCGCCACCGAGTACCTGGATTTGATCAGTCCGCAATATTTATCGGATCTGATCAGTTGGGCCGCAGTCGGCGCGCGCACAACCGAGAGTCAGGGACATCGCGAACTGGCTTCCGGCGTATCCTGTCCGATCGGTTTCAAGAATGGCACGTATGGCAATTTGAATATCGCGATTGATGCGATAGGCGCGGCTTCCCGCCCGCATCATTTTCTTTCGGTGACCAAAGAAGGGCATACCGCTATTTTTGCCACCAAGGGCAATGAGGATTGCCACATTATCCTGCGTGGCGGACGCAAGCCGAACTATGATGCGGACAGTGTCGCCGCGGCGGTGGAGGAGTTAAAAAAAGCCAAACTGCCACCTCACTTGATGATTGATTTCAGTCACGCGAACAGTCACAAGGATTATCGCCGCCAGGCGGAAGTGGCCGCCAATGTGGCCGGGCAGATTGCGGCTGGAAACCATGCCATCTGCGGTGCGATGATTGAGAGTCATCTGGTCGAAGGCAATCAGAGAGCCGATGGCAAAAAACGCGAGGAACTGGTTTACGGGCAAAGCATTACCGATGGTTGCATCAGTTTTGAGACGACCGAAACGGTGTTGCATCAACTGGCCGATGCAGTCGAACAGCGCAGAAAAAAATAGATTCTTCAGCTTTTTATGGTTTCAGTGGGTTGAAAAACGTGTTCGAGGCAGCCGATGCAAGGCGGAACAGACAAGAAAGCGCGGTTGATGCACGATAAACGAGTATTGTGAGCCTGTTTTAAACACTGCGGCGGTAACGCGGGTAGTTTCTCAACGCTCTGCCAGGCCATGATGCAGGGACAGACGATAAGCGCCGAGCGAGGGGATCAAGCCCAGCAGGAATGTGCCGAGCACGATGATGCCAAGGATGGTCAGCGTTTCGCTGTTAATTGATAAGTGATTAATAAATATCCCATAATTTTCTGCAAGATAGGTTTGGAAAAATAAAATTCCGGCCGATAGCGCCAGAATGGCGATGAGTATGCCCGTAAGGGAAATCAGCAAGGCTTCCACTTGAATAAGCATGAAAACAAAGAACGGGCTCGCGCCAATGGCGCGCATGACGGCGATTTCATGCTGTCTTTCGCGCAGCGATGAGAGCAGCACGGTGCTCAGTCCCAATAGCGCTGAAAATAGCACCAGAAATGAAATGATCCGCAGGGTGTTTTCCATTGCGCGCATCATTTGCCATAGCTCGTTCAACGTGATGCCGGGCAAAATGGCGAGCAGCGGTTCTCTGGCATATTGATTGATGTGGCGTTGCACCTGAAATGTGGTCATTCTGGATTGCAATCCGACCATGAAAGCCGTGATGCTCCTGGGTGTCAGATCCATCGCTTCGATGTCATGATCGCTTATCCGCCCGCCGGGAATTTTAACGCCGTCGCGCCAGTTGAGATGAATGGCTTCCAGGCCTTGCAGGCTGACATACAAAGCCTGATCGACCGGTGTGCCGGTAGGCCGCAGAATTCCCGCGATTCTGAAAGGCCTGTCGTCATGCATATTAAAACTGGTTTGTCCGAGACCGTGCGCCAATAGTATCGGGTCATTCAAACGGTAGCCGAGTTTCCGGGCGGCATCGGCGCCCAGCACGACATCAAACAACTGTGAAAAAGCTTGCCCTTGCGCAAAGGTCAGCGCGGTATTTTCGCCGAACCGGAAGCGGGTAAAGAAATCGTGCGTGGTGCCCATGACCCGGTAGCCACGATGCGAATCACCCAATGAAACCGGGATCGTCCAGGCCACTTTCGGGTCTGCGGCCAGTTCG
>CAZDYN010000243.1:2635-3956 GCA_964509635.1 uncultured Nitrosomonas sp.
AAATATTGCTGGTCGGCGTGCCGATACGGAAAACGGAATACAGCAGCAGATTGAGCGGTCCGGTACGCGCGCCGACGATGAGATCCACGCCCGACAGCGTTTTGCTGAAACTTTCCCTGGCTTCGTGGCGGACATGCTCGACGCCCAGCAGCACGAAGGTGCTGATCGCAATCGAAATGAGCGTCAGCAGTGCGGTGTATTTGCGATTGCACAGACTGTGCCAGGCTACTTTAGCGAACATGCGCGGGCGCTCCTGCGCGGTTGATTTCAGCCAGATTGACGACATGCTGGAAATGTTGCGCCAATGCAGTGTCATGACTGACAAAAATTAATGTGTTGTGTTGTATCCGGCTGATGCCGGTCAGCAATTTCATAAAAGCATCCCGTGCATCACTATCCAGCGCTGAAGTCGGCTCATCGGCGATGAGAATTTCCGGTGAATTGATCAGCGCCCGGGCGATGGCAACCCGCTGTTGCTGACCGGTACTCAGATCACCGGCTTTTTTTGTCATCAATGCGGGATCCAGTTCAAGTGCGGCAAATAACCGCTGGGCTTGCAGATCGGTATCGCCGCCGCTTTTCTTGCCGAAGTGCGCAGCCAAACGGATATTATCCAGCACGCTCAAATACTGAATCAGATTGAACTGCTGGAATACGATGCCGATATGCTTGGCCCGGAAAGCATCGCGCTTGCGCGCGGAGAGTGCGCCGAGATCCTGGCCGAGTATCTCGATGCTGCCCTGGGCGGCTGTCAATATCCCCGCCAGCAGATTCAATAATGTCGATTTTCCGGAACCGGACGGACCCTTGATAAAAACCCGGTCACCCCGGTTGATGCGCCAGTCTGATATGTCGAGAACCGCGACGGGCATCTTGCCGGGGTAAGAAAAATTCAAGTGGCTGATTTTCACAGCAGCGGGTGCCGCCGGATTTTCCGGGGAAAGGGTATACACGAAAGCCTCCTTGTCCGTTTTTTCCAAGTTTGTGCGGGATGATATACTGCGCCTCATGATATCGACAGCATTTTTTTTCAAGCCGGGATTTTCTTTCAGCAAACGCATTGCAGTCATTTGTTTCCTGTCCGTATTTCTCCTGGCTTGTTCCCAGAGCAAGCCGGATGCTGATCCGAAAATCCAATCCAGTGCGGACAAACAGGCAAAACCGCAACAACCGGAAGGTGTTTCGTACCGCACAATCGAATGGATAGCGCTGATGCCGCAGGATGATCTGGATGCCTTGCTGAATCCGCCGGAATATCTGGACGAGATCGAGGATGGCTCGGAGGAGGACCGGTTAAGCAGCCAGTTCCAGCTAGCCATGC
>CAZDYN010000244.1:0-3934 GCA_964509635.1 uncultured Nitrosomonas sp.
ATATATCAATCACGTGCTGTGATGCAAGAATGCGAAATTCATTCGCTTCAAACTGCCTGGACTCTCGTAGCAGTTCACGCAGAATCTCGTAACAAATTGTTTGTGCGGTTCTGATCTCTCCCCGCCCCTGACATGTTGGACAGGTCTCGCACAGCACATGTGCAAGGCTTTCCCGGGTACGCTTGCGCGTCATTTCAACCAATCCAAGCGCGCTGAATCCGTTCACTGTTATCCGCGTACGATCTTTCAGAAGCGCCTTATTAAATTCTGCCAGCACGGCATTCTTATGTTCCTCGGAATCCATATCGATAAAATCAATGATGATGATTCCGCCCAGATTGCGCAAACGAAGCTGTCTTGCAATGACCTGCGCCGCTTCCAGGTTTGTTTTAAAAATAGTGTCATCAAAATTGCGCACCCCGATAAATCCGCCAGTGTTAACATCCATCGTCGTCAGTGCTTCAGTCTGATCAATAATCAAGTATCCGCCGGATTTTAAATTGACCCGCTTCGCCAGGGATTTCTCAATTTCCTCTTCCACACCATACAAGTCAAATAATGGGCGGTCACCGGTGTATAGCGTTATCCGCTCAGCAATATAAGTCATGTAATTTTGTGCAAATCTCACCAGTCTTTGATAATTCTCGCGTGAATCTACCAATATGCGAACCGGGTTTTCATCGACAAAATCCCGTAGCACGCGATGACTCAGATCCAAGTCTTGATAGAGCAGAACAGGAGCCGCAATAGTCACAGATTTCTGCTGAATATCACGCCATAATCTATGCAAATACTCCAGATCGGCACGCAAATCATTTTCATCGGCCGTTTCAGCCATCGTCCGGATGATATAGCCCCCCTTTTCTTCCGCAGGTAGAATTTGCTGTAATTTTTCGCGGAGTAATTCACGTTCGCTGTCATCTTCAATGCGCTGTGATATCCCGATATGCGATTCCTGCGGCAGAAAAACCAGCAACCGGCCGGCCAGGCTAATTTGCGTGGACAACCGCGCACCTTTTGTGCCAATCGCATCCTTAATCACCTGAACCAGAATGCTATTTCCTTCATATAATAGCTTTTCAATTGGCGTAACATCCCCTTCCTGACTGGAATTCCGGATATCGGCCACATGCAGGAAAGCCGCCCGGTCAAGGCCTATATCTACAAAAGCCGATTGCATTCCAGGCAAAACACGGCTTACACATCCGTTATAAATATTTCCGACAATGCCGCGGCCGCTTGTCCGTTCAATATGCAGTTCCTGCGTTACACCTTGCTCTAATATTGCTACTCTGGTTTCTTGCGGAGTGATGTTGACAAGAATTTCGTTGCTCATATTATTTTTGAATTTGAAAGCTAACAGTACTTAAGACGGTTCTTATTTAATTCCCACTAAAACTACTTACGCGATATTGCAATCTGCCATCATGTGATTCCAATCAACTGATGTTTATAGAAAAATTTCTATACCCACCTCTTCCAGTAACTGTGCTGTCTCGTATAGCGGCAGCCCCATTATTCCGCTATAACTTCCTGATATATCAACAATGAATGCAGCCGCCATACCCTGAATCGCATAAGCGCCGGCTTTATCGAGACTATTATTGTTTGCCAGATAGTTACGGATTTCTCGATCACTGATTTCGCGAAATTTTACTGTCGATACAGATAATCTTACCTGTGTCTTATCCCTGATACCGACACCAATAGCTGTCAGAACTTGATGTGATCGCCCTGACAAGGTTTTCAGCATTTCTTCCGCCTGCAAATTATCTCTGGGTTTTCCTAAAATACACCCGTCAATAGTAATAATCGTGTCAGCCACCAAAACCGGCAGTACCGGTAAGCGGCGTTGAATGACCCGCCGCCATCCTTCGTTTGCTTTAGCCTGGGTAATGCGATAAATGTAATCCGCCGGGGTTTCAGCAGAAAGCGGCTGCTCATCAACATCAACGGCGCGACCGAGTGTTTCGCGCATCATCAAAAGATTAAACTTTACACCGATTTGTCTTAATAAATCACGCCTTCTGGGGCTTCTGGAAGCAAGATATATTTGGTTTTCCGAAAACATCGCAGTCAATGCAATCTCTATAAATTGATTACGCTTAATCCCTGTCAGCATCAATCATCGTCATTAAAAGTGAAGATGAGAAGTGGTGTTTTTTTATATTTCCATGATTGTACTCAAGCTCTATGATAAGGATGATTCTTAATAATTGACAAGGCACGATACAGTTGCTCCGCCAGCAAAACACGCACAAGACCGTGCGGCAAAGTGAACTTCGATAAAGCAATCATCACGTTCGCTGTTTGCTTGATATCATCATGCAATCCATCGGCTCCGCCAATGATAAATGCCACAGTGCAACCATCTTCTGTCCATTCCTTGATGACATTTGCAAATTTCATTGTCGTCCATTGCTGGCCTCGTTCATCCAGAGCTACGATGTAACAATCCGGCGGCAATGCGGCACGAATCCGCTGACACTCGGCAAGCAGCAGTTGTTCGGTTTGTTTTCCCGTGACACGCTTTTCAGGCTTAATCTCGAGTAGATTAACCGTTATTTCCCGCGGCATACGTTTAATATATTCAAGATAGCCAGCCTTGATCCAATCAGGCATTTTGTTTCCGACTGCGAGTATAAAAAATTTCATAGCCCGGAGAAATCAATTCGCATCTTTCTGCTGCATTAATTCCGCTCCAACCATAATGCTTTGAGATTGTAATACTCACGCGCGGCCGGCAACATGATATGCACAATCACATCACCCGAATCAACGAGAAGCCATTCACCGGTTTGCTCGCCTTCCACGCTGTAAACACTTCCTCCAGCGGCTTTAACTTTCACTTGCACATTATTCGCCAGGGATTTTGTCTGACGCGTTGAATCGGCACTGGCAATAATGATGTATTCAAACATCGAAGTCATTTTTGCAACATTAATCACATCAATGTCATGAGCTTTAATTTCCTCCAGTGCATCGATAATGACTTTGACTAGTTCTTCAGAATTCATATTCCGTTGTATAAGCGATTGGATTTAATATAATCAGAGACGTTTTCAGGAAGCAAATAACGGATGCTCTTTCCGGCGCGTAGTAATGCCCGGATATGCGAAGCCGATATTTCCAGTAATGATGTTTGTGCCGCATAAATAAAACCACTGGATTGTGAGTGCAGAGCGGCGGCATCCTGAACGCGACGCGCACTCAATTCATCTCTTATTTCGATTGGCAGGACCCGATCTTCAATAAAAGAAACATATCCCGGACGGGCAACGATAATTAAATGACATAAACGGAATATCTCCCGCCACTCGGTCCATTGATCGAGCTTAATAAATGCATCTATGCCCAATATAAAGCAAAGTGCTGTACTGTCATCCAGTTCACTGCGATATTCACGCAGTGATTGCACGGTTGTACTGATGCCAAGACGATTGATTTCCCGTTCATCGAGAACAAACTTGTTGTTGCCCTCGATTGCCAGCCGCACCATGGCAGAGCGATGACACCTGGATGCGGCGGGAACGTTCCGCAAACGGGGAGAACCCGAAGGAACAAATATGATTTGTTTCAAACCGGCAATATCCAGTAGTTCTTCAGCGATACGCAAATGGCCGTAATGAATAGGATCAAACGTTCCACCATAAATACCGGTCAGAGGAAACTTATCGATAGTTTCCACCTTCATCTGTAAAAATGTTAATAGCGTTCGTCATAGCAAAGCAAGACGCATATCCGTTAATACTTCCGACAAATGCGTCGTAAAACGTGCCGCGGAGGCGCCGTCGATGACCCGGTGATCATAAGACAGCGAGAGTGGAAGTATCAAACGTGGAACAAATTGGTTATCGCGATAAACAGGCTTGATGCTTGCTTTTGAAATGCCCAGAATGGCCACTTCAGGCGCATTGATAATCGGCGTAAATGC
>CAZDYN010000245.1:0-3922 GCA_964509635.1 uncultured Nitrosomonas sp.
CTTCTTCAACCTGCCGGTCATGGCATGCCGGGTGCTACCTGCGATAATGGCTCCGCTATGCCATTGGAAAGAATAAAAACACGATCAGCGGCGTTAATAACCGCCGGCTGGTGCGAAACCGCAATGATCGTTAAATCTTTGGACAATCTCTGTAGCGTTTCACAGATGGTTTGTTCGCTTTCAGGGTCCAGTGCGCTGGTAGGTTCATCCAGAATCAGGAATACCGGGTTGTGCGCCAGCGCCCGTGCGATGGCAATGCGCTGGCGCTGGCCGCCGGAAAGCAACCCGCCGCGCTCCCCCACCACCGTTTGCAGCCCTTCCGGCAAGGCACTGACAAAATCCCACGCGCCCGCCTGGCGCAGCGCCCGCTCCGCATCGGCGGCGGTCAACGCCGGTTCTCCGACGAGGATGTTATTCATCACCGTATCGTGCAATAAAATGGTGTCTTGCGAGACATAACCAATCATGTGGCGCCATTGGCGCAGGTTGATATCATGCAGCGATGTGCCATCGATGCGAACTTCGCCGGATTGCGGCTCGGTCAATCCGCAGAGCAAATCCAGCAGCGTGCTTTTACCGGTGCCGGATGGGCCCATCACGGCGGTAAATGAATTGACCGGTATCTCGATATTCAGATCCCTGAATATGACTTTCCGGTCATAGTTGAATCTGACACGGTGCAAGGTGATGCCTTTTTGCAGCGTCGGCTGCTGTGTTCCGGTTGCTCGCTCCGCCGCCGCGCGCGCGTTCTCGGCAGCCTTGCGCAAGGCCCAGTAAGCGCTCTCTTGCGCGGCCAGCTGCTGATGTCTGCGTTGCGTTTTATTCAATAAGCCCAGAATGCGCGTCAGCAAAAAAACCATCAGCATCACTTCCGGCAAAGACAGCTCCCACACCACTAGCGCAATATACAAGCCGCTGGCCGTTAAGGCGGCAAGGATGGGCTCCTGCAGCGCAGTTAACGCCGCTCTGTTCATGACTTCCTTGCGCGTGGCTTTTTCCAGGTGTTGTGTCTGCTCGTGCAGAATGGCATCGGCCACATTATCGCGTGCCATGGCTTTCAGTGATTTCACCGAGCTGAGCACATCGGACAGATAAGTCAGCAAGTCGCGCAGCAAATGAGTCTGTTTCGTACCGGCGCGGCGGGTTGCACTGACCAGGCGATTCAATGCGATCAATAAAAACAAACCGATAACCAATGAAGCCAGCGTCGCTTCCCATGAAATGAATAATGCCACGATGGCATATACCAGCACCTGAATGGCAAGCGCCAGCACATTGACGCTGTGCTCAAAGCCATTGGCTGCGCGATAGGCTTCGGTCGCCACCGAGTTGGCCAGCGAACCGACGGGCTGACGCAAATAATATTGCCAGCGGCTGGCCAGCAAGGCTTCAATCAGATCCAGACGCAAGGCCGTCGCCACATGCGCAACGGTATAACCCACCTGACGGTTGGCCAGCAGCAGGACCAATCCCTTGAAAAACATACCACCGACAATAATGATCAGAATCGCATCCAGCGTGGGCTCAATACCGATATCCTGCAATGCTCTTTCCATGAACTTGCCAATGCCGGAATCGCCCGAACCGCCGCCGGAATCGCCGACAGCGATCGATAACAAAGGCAGCAATGCCGTCAGGCTCAATCCCTCGGCGATACCGGCAATCAGCAATGCGACCAGAACAAATGCGCTGCGCCGGGGAAAAACCATGATGTACGTGAATAGTGTACGCATAAGCCGGTTATAAAAATGAATAAAAGGTCAGTGACTTATTGATATTTTCCTCATGCATCCGGGATATCGCACAAAACGCCGTCGATCAGTTGCTGAATGCGCTGAGCGCGATTTGCCAGACGCCAATCGTGCGTAACGATGATCAGGCTGGCATTGACCTTATGATTCAACTCCAGCATCAGATCAAATACGTTCTCAGCCGTCTGGCGGTCAAGATTCCCCGTGGGCTCGTCGGCCAGAATACAGGCCGGTTGTGTGACCAGTGCGCGGGCAACGGCGGCGCGCTGGCGCTCACCGCCGGATAACTCACCGGGTGTATGCGTCAGACGGTGACTCAAGCCGACCAATTTCAGCATATCGGCTGCACGATCATATGCTTCCTGGTCCGGCAAGCGGCGGATCAGCAGCGGCATGGCCACATTTTCCAATGCGCTGAATTCCGGCAGCAAATGATGAAACTGATAGATAAAACCGAGCGAACCATTGCGCAACCGGCACCGTTCTTCTTCGTTGATATGCGCAATATCCTGCCCGAGAATCCGGATGCTTCCGCTCGTTGGCGCATCCAAACCGCCGAGCACATGCAGCAATGTGCTTTTGCCGGAGCCGGACGCACCGACAATCGCCAGCATTTCGCCTTTAGCCAGATCGAGATTGACGCCTTTCAGTACCGGAACCGCAAGATCGCCCTGAGAAAACTGCTTGACCAGATTGCGGCAGGAAATGACCGTATCATTCATAACGCAATGCCTCCGCCGGATTCACTTTGGATGCGCGGTAGCTGGGATAAATGGTTGCCAGCAGGCTGAGAATAAACGACGTTGCGGCAACGGTCGTGATATCGGCCATTTGCGGATCGGTGGGAATGGTGCTGATGTAATAAATCTCCCGCGACAGGAATTGAACGTTGAATAAGCCCTCAATGAATGCAACTACTTCACCTACGTTATAGGCCAGTAACATGCCGCCCGCAACACCGAGAACAGTGCCGAAGACACCGATGAATGTTCCCTGGACAATGAATATCTTCATAATACTGCGCGGACTTGCGCCGAGCGTGCGCAAAATCGCGATATCCGATTCCTTGTCAGTAACCGCCATCACCAGCGTGGACACAATATTGAATGCCGCGACCGCGATGATCAATGCCAGAATCAGCGACAGCATGCGTTTCTCGATCTGGATAGCACGAAAATAATTGGCATGCTGTTTGGTCCAGTCGCTGATATAGCTGTCGATTGTCAGCATCGCGGGTAATTCCTGAACCACTTTGGGTGCCTGAAACAAATCCTTCAACTTCAAACGCACACCGGAGACATCATCGTTTTCCATGCGATACAGTTTCTGCGCATCGAACATGTGAATCAGAACCAAGCCGGAGTCGTATTCAAAATGCCCTACTTCAAAAATGCCGACCACGGTAAACTGCTTCAGGCGCGGCAGAATACCCGCAGGGGTGGTTTGGCCCTGCGGCGAAATCAGAACAATCTTGTCGCCGACAAACGTACCCATCGCGCGCGCCAGCTCCATGCCGATGACGATACCGAATTCCCCCGGCGCCAGATGATCCAGTTCACCGCTGACCATCGTTTTGGCAAAGTCGGCGACCTTGTCTTCCATCGCGGGCAGAATGCCGCGCACCAGAACACCCTGTACCACTTGATTGTGTGACAGCATACCCTGGGCAGCAACATAAGGCGCTGCGGCTTCAACATCTGGATGCCGGATTGCTTCCTCCGCGGTTTGCTGCCAGTGATTCAGATTGCCGTGCATGCTGCCGATTTGAACATGCGAGGCGACGCCCAGGATTCGTGTGCGCACCTCTTTCTGAAAACCGTTCATCACTGACATGACGGTAATAAGCGCCGTCATCCCGAGTGTAATACCCATCAGGGAAATTAATGAAATAAACGAGATGAAGTGATTGCGTTTTTTGGCGCGCGTATAGCGCAAACCAATGAAAAGTTCATAGGGAGACACGAATGATAGTACCCGTAATAAATTTGACTATGAAGTTTGCCACATTTAATACGCAGCTTAACAAAATAATCAGAAGTTGTGATGAGGATTTACACTACAAGCTTTTTCATCAGAAGCTGCCACGGGCTTCGTTGACCATTTCAGTGAGCTTTGCAATATCCAGCACATGCAAATCATGACCTTGACGCAATATCAGTTTACTTCTGATC
>CAZDYN010000246.1:0-3832 GCA_964509635.1 uncultured Nitrosomonas sp.
AAATCAAGGACATGATGGTCAAAAGAACGGTATGAAGGAATTCGAACGCGCCCGCTGGCGCTGCCGGCGCGGTCTGCTCGAATTGGATATTATTTTGCAGCGCTTCATGGATCAGCATTATACGCGGCTGGATCAGCAAGGCCTGAAGCAATTTGAACGGTTACTGTCCCTGCCGGACAACGATCTGTGGGATCTGATCACGGCCAGACAAGTTACGATAGACTCTGATTTGCAACCGATATTGGAATTACTGCAAAAGAGTTAGATTTCCGATGGTATTCTGATAATTCCGGAACCTGCAAACAGTGCATACTGGTTAATCATACGCAACAAGTGGAGAAGTAAAATGGCACAAAAAGGCATGGCAACTCTCAATCTGAATGATGGCAGCGCACCCATCGAATTGCCGGTTTTATCAGGAACAATGGGACCTGATGTGGTGGATATTCGTGCACTGCATGCCAAGAGCGGCTTGTTTACTTATGATCCGGGCTATCTGTCGACAGCCAGTAATAGCTCTGATATTACTTTTATTGATGGTGATAAAGGTATTTTGTTATATCGCGGATATCCCATCGAACAACTTGCCATGCATTGCGATTTTATCGATGTCTGTTATCTGCTGATGAAAGGTGAATTGCCCGATACCGGACAGAAATTGGAATTCGATCGCGCAATCAAAAATCATTCGATGCTGCATGAACAACTGGTCCGCTTTTATAGTGGATTCCGGCGTGATGCGCACCCCATGGCGGTGATGGTGGGTGTCGTGGGCGCGTTATCCGCGTTCTATCATGAAGCGTTGAATATTTCCGATCCTGGGTACCGCGAACAATCGGCATTCCGTCTCATTGCCAAGTTGCCTACGATTGCGGCCATGGCCTATAAATACAATATCGGTCAACCCTTTGTTTATCCGCAGAACCGGTTAAGTTACGCGGAAAACTTCCTGCATATGATGTTTGCCGTACCGTCGGAAGAATACCAGGCCAATCCTGTCATAGTCCGGGCATTGGACCGGATTCTGATTTTACATGCCGATCATGAACAGAATGCGTCCACTTCGACGGTGCGATTGGTCGGCTCCAGCGGCGCGAATCCGTTCGCGTGTATTTCGGCCGGTATTTCCTGTTTATGGGGGCCGGCGCATGGCGGTGCCAATGAAGCGTGCCTGAACATGCTGGAAGAAATCGGCGATGTTTCGCGCATTGATGAATATATCAAGCGGGCCAAAGATAAAGACAGCAATTACCGGCTGATGGGCTTCGGTCATCGTGTTTACAAGAACTTTGATCCGCGCGCCAAGTTAATGCGTGAAACCTGTCATGAGGTTCTGAATGAACTGGGTCTGCAAAACGACCGGTTATTCAAGCTGGCGCTGCAACTGGAAAAAATCGCGTTGGAAGATGAATATTTCATTTCCAGGAAACTGTACCCCAATGTGGATTTTTATTCGGGAATTGTGCAGCGCGCGCTGGGGATACCGACCAAAATGTTTACCGCGATCTTCGCCATGGCCCGTACTGTCGGATGGGTCGCGCAGTGGAGTGAAATGGTTTCCGATCCGTCGCATAAGATCGGACGTCCGCGTCAGTTGTATACCGGTACAACCATGCGGGATATTCCCGGTTCGCATTGCAGAAAATAGCTTTCATTTATTAAGGCTGCCTATCTTATGAACAAGCAGTTGTTTGATGATTCCCTGTTGTCCGGCGCGAATGCTTCGTTTATTGAAGCGGTTTATGAGGAGTATCTGCATAACCCCAATTCTGTGGCTCTTGCCTGGCGGGAATACTTTGATCAGCTCACCAGGCAGCCGGATGCCACTCCAGGTGAACAGCCGCACAATGCAGTCAGCCGTATTTCCGTGGCTGAGAGCGCAAAAACTTCCGGTATGGAAACCCAGGCTGCATTGCCCGATGTGGCCGTTGCAGATACTGATGATCGAAAACAAGTAGCGGTCTTGCAACTCATCAACATGTACCGGTATCTTGGTCTGAACCAGGCTCAGCTTGATCCGCTCGGACTCAAGCAGCAGACGGAGATGCCCGAATTGAATCCGGCTCACTTCGGATTTACCGGAGCGGATATGGATAAGGTATTCAATACCGGCTCATTAGTGAGTCCCGAACATGCCACCCTGCGGGAGATATTGCGGATTTTACGGGAAACCTATTGCGGTTCTGTCGGTGCGGAATATATGTACATCTCTTCGGTGGAGCAGAAACGCTGGATCCAGGCGCGCTTGGAAGGCCAGCGCTCGAACCCCGATTATCCGGCTGACTATAAGCGCCACATTCTTGAACGGCTTACTGCGGCGGAAGGGCTAGAGAAGTATTTGCATACCCGCTATGTCGGACAGAAACGTTTCTCCGGGGAAGGTAACGATAGTTTGATTCCGTTGCTCGACTGCTTGATTCATAGAGCCGGAAAGGCGGGTGTTCAACAAATTGTCATGGGTATGGCGCACCGTGCCCGGCTCAATGTACTGGTGAATACCTTGGGAAAAATGCCCGCCGATTTGTTCCGCGAGTTTGAAGAAAAGCAACCGCAGCATTTACCCTCGGGCGATGTGAAATATCACCAGGGCTTTTCTTCCGCCATCAAAACTTCCGCAGGCATTGTTCGATTGGCGCTGGCATTCAATCCTTCGCATCTGGAGATTGTCAATCCGGTGGTCGAAGGCTCGGTGCGCGCGCGTCAGCATTTGTTAAACGACAAATTGGGTGATCGCGTGCTGCCGGTACTCATTCACGGTGATGCGGCCTTCGCCGGGCAGGGCGTGGTGATGGAAACGCTGAATTTGTCGCAAACGCGCGGATATGGCACCGGCGGCACGGTGCATATCATCATCAATAATCAGATCGGATTCACTACATCCGATCCGCGCGACAGCCGCTCGACATTATATTGCACCGATGTCGCCAAAATGATCGAAGCGCCGATTTTCCATGTTAACGGCGATGACCCGGAAGCGGTGATCATGGTCGCTGAACTGGCATTTGATTTTCGTATGCGGTTTCATAAGGATGTTGTGATCGACATGGTTTGTTTCCGCCGTCTTGGCCATAATGAGCAGGACGAGCCGATGGTGACGCAGCCGAAAATGTATCGGATCATCAATCAGCATCCCGGCACCCGCAAGCGCTACGCGGATAAGTTGATTGCCGCGGGTGTAATCAAACCGGAAGATGCGGAGGGCCTGATTCAGGCTTATCGTGACGCCATGGATGAGGGCATCAATCCGAACAAGACGGTTTGCTATGACTATCAGTCTCCCTACACCATCAATTGGGAACCTTATCTCAAGCCATTCAAATGGAATGAGACAGTTAATACCGGTGTTGCAATGCAAACGCTGAAACAGCTTGCTGTGCGGCTGACCGATGTTCCCGAAGGCTTCAAGTTGCATTCAAGGGTGGAAAAGATTATTGCCGACCGGCGTTTGATGGGGAACGGAGAATTGCCGCTGGATTGGGGCATGGCGGAGAATCTTGCTTATGCCACCTTGCTGAAGGAAGGCTATCCGGTCAGGTTGTCCGGACAGGATTCCGGGCGTGGTACGTTTTTTCACCGTCACGCGGTGTTACATGATCAGGTGGCCGCCGATCAGAACGAGCGTATTTATGTGCCGTTACGCCATCTTTATCCCGAACAGCCGGACTTCGTCGTGATTGATTCGATGCTGTCGGAAGAAGCGGTGCTGGGTTTTGAATACGGTTACGCAACCACGCAACCGGACGAACTGGTGATCTGGGAAGCGCAGTTTGGCGATTTCGCCAATGGTGCGCAGGTGGTGATCGATCAGTTTATCGCCTCGGGTGAAGCCAAG